>NZ_JASATI010000055.1:0-29767 GCF_038440225.1 Hydrogenophaga sp. OTU3427
AACAAGACAACTGCCAGGTGGCGGTGAGCACCTCCCCTCCTTGGCCTGAGAACAGGTCAGCCTACCTCTAACGTGGCAATTGTATTTGCCGCAGGCCTGGGCACAAGACAGCGAACGAAGGAAGAAGGTCGGTGTTCCAGAGGAGGTGCTATTCGCCACCAAGGCGGAGATGGCCGCAGCTTTGCTGGAGACCTTGTTGGCAGAGGGTGCGCCACGGGATTGCGTGCTGGCCTACGCTGGCTACGGAGTCGATCGCAGCCAAGGGGCTTGAATCTGTGGCTGGCATCACACCGGCCACGGTGGTGTGGCCTCCGGGCATTCAGCCGTTGCCGCCCAAGACCTACGTTGGCAATGGGCGGCCACCGACCAGACTGCAACGAGCGCCTGGGCACGAACCTGGGAGCGTCAAGGAGTTGGCGACATCACTGCCGGCACGAGCTTGGCAGTCGATCACCTGGCGCCAGGGCAGCAACGCAGCCCTGAGCAGCCGCCTCGATGCTGTGCGAGTCCGCTGCGCAGGCGGTAACTCTGGGCGTTATCGGCTGCAACCTGAGCAGTGGCTGCAGATCCAGTGGCTAAAGGCGCAAGCAGAGCCCGAAAAATACTATCTCTCAAAGTTACCTGATAGCACATCGACGCACGACCACGTGAATGCGGCACACATGCGCTGTCGTATCGAGCGTGACTATCAGGATCTCAAGCAAGACTTGGGTCTTGTGCATACCGAAGGCCGGGGGTTGAGAGGCATTCACCACCATGCGACATTGAGCATTGCCACCTATGGTTTCCTGGTGGCACAACATTTGAATGGCGACACCGACGGGATGAGTTAAAAACGCCGCACCTCTCCGAAAATCTACCCTACCCGAAGGCTATGCGTCATGGGGTAGTCCTGCGGGCGCAAAGACACGTCTCAGACTCGATATGAACGCTGCGCCTGCTACTGGCAGACAGCCTGGTTCAGCAAGCACCCTGCCATAGGTGCTGCCAAACATGTTCAGTACGAATCAATTTATGACACAGTAAGACTAGGGCCTGTTAACACAAACCGCGAAGTCCGTCCGCGACCAGCACAAAGCTGAGGAAGCCGAGAAACATGGCATCGAGCTTCTCGAATCTGGAGAAGATGCGGCGGTAGCCCTTCAGTCGTCGAAACAGCCGCTCGACCTCGTTGCGGCGTTTGTACATCTCACGGTCGTATTCCCACGGGTCAAGGCGCGTCCTGGTTGGCGGCACCACTGGTACGAAGCCCAAGTCCAAAGCCAGTTGGCGTGTCTCATTGCCTTCGTATGCCCGGTCCATGAGCAGATGAATGGGGCGATTCGTCGGCCCCAGGCTCTGCAGCAACCGTCTGCCCTCAGGAGCATCATGAGCCTGCCCTGGAGACAGACCGACCGAAAGTCACGGCCGTTCGAGCATCCGCGGCAACCATATGAACCTTGGTGTTCCATCCACCTCGGGACTTGCCGATGGCCTGCGGTCCGTTTTTTTTAACGCGCCCGTTCCATCGGGATGCACCTTGATGCTGGTGGAGTCCAGTGAAACGGCTTCAATGCGAATGCGCACCACCTGCTCGCGCTGCAACTCCTGAAACATCCTGTCCAGCACACCGGCTTTCTCCCAGCGGCGCATGCGTGTGTAGATGGTGTGCCAATTGCCAAACCGCTTGGGCAGTCCCCTCCATTTGCAGCCGTGTTCGGCCACGTACAGCATCGCATTGACTATCTGGAGATTGGTCATGCTGACATTGCCACGCTGGGTAGGAAGGCAATGTTCAATGCGTGCAAACTGCTCAGGCGTGATTTCCATGCAAGCGAGTATTGGCTCGGATTCGCCGCCTGTCCATTAGTGTTAACACGACCTAGTTCAACGAAATTCTGTACTTCCGAATGATTTCGCCGTACATATCGTAGTCAGTGCTTACGGTGTGTGCGAATGCCGCGGCAGTTCCACCTCCAGCCACAATCCCCGACTCAAGCAGTTTCGCCTTAATCTCTGGGAGTGTCAGGATATCTCGCAAATCTACTGCGACTTTTTCCTGAATTGTGACAGGCGTTCCCGCGGGTGCGAACAGCCCGAACCACCCCTGCAGCCCCAAGCCCCTAATACCTTGCTCGTCCATAGTCGGCACTGTAGGCGCAAGCGGTGAGCGCGTGGGGCCGGTAACGGCCAGCATTTTGAGTTTACCCGAGGCCAAGTGCTGTCGAACCAGAAACACTGATAAAAAGGCCGACTCCACGCGCCCTTCCATTAGGTCGACGAGGGCTGGCGAGTCTCCCTTGTAGGCTACGTGCTGCAGTTGCACGCCAGCGGCATCGTTGAAGACTTCACCGAAGATGTGGCTCAGCGATCCGGCACCGAATGAGGCATAGTTAAGTTTGCCCGGCCGCGCCTTGGTGTAGGCGATAAATTCCTGCAGTGTGTTGACTGGCAGGTTGCTGTTGACCAGCAGCGCCAAGTGAGTGCCTCCCAGGTGCGACACCGCAGCAAAGTCCTTCTTTACGTCGTAGGGTATGTTCGGGATCAGGTGGGGCAGCTGAACAAGGCTGGAGACCGCCATCAGGAATGAATATCCGTCGGCCGGCGAGGCCTTGAGCGCCTGTGCGCCCAGAGCACCGCTGGCGCCGGGCTTGTTGTCTATCACCACGGGCTGGCCCCAACGAGCCGACAGGCGCTCGCCTACCATGCGGGCGAGCATATCGGGCGCGCCACCAGCGAGGAAGGGCACGATGAGCTTGACCGGCTTGTTTGGGAAAGCCGGCGCCTGGGCATGCGCGGGACCCACCAGTCCTGCGGCCAGCAGCAGCGGGATTAGCAAGCGGGCCATCGATCGAGGGAAACTGATCTTCACGTGAAATCCTTCATCGTTAAGGGTAGTGGTAATTTGGTTATCGGCTGTCGGGGATGCGCTCAGGTGGGCAGACCGGCCTGCATCAAGAGCTCCGCCACACGATCGGCGGCAAGGCACCAGTCGTCGACCAGTCCCTTTGGTGTGACGTAGCCTGCGCGCAGGTCGTCGACTAGCAGCGCATCGGGACGCTCGGTGGGCAGGCCAAAGCCGCCACCGCCCGCCTCTTCAGTCATGAGCACGTCGCCGTGCTGTAGCTGGTAAGCCTTCTTAGACGGTACAGGCTGCTCGTTGATCCAGTAGCGTCGGAGCTTGCCCGCTGCTCCACCGGCAAAGCCCTCGGCGCCGAAGTCTGTGCGGCCCGAGAAGCACGAGATCGAGACTGGCGCACCGCTGTCGTTGCGCATACGCAGCTTCTGCCCAAGGCCGCCGCGCGCGGCCCCGGCACCCCCAGAGTCCGGAAGCAATGCCTTCGATTCAATGAACAGGCCGGTCTGCGCCTCCCACACTTCCACCGGCATACCGCGCGGGTTGGAGGGTGCTGGCGTTGTGGCGTGGCCGTCGAAACCCGAAAGTGCACCGTATCCGCCCGAACAGAAGAACACCTGCGCGTGTTTGCGTCCCTTGAACTGGCCGCGCACGTTGAGCATGTTGCCGCCGCCCGACTGCGCATGGACGCGGTCAGGTAAGGGCTCAGCCATCGCACCCATCAGTAGCGGATACAGTGCATGGCCTACCGAATGGCGTACGGCCGTAGCAGCCGGTGGCTGCGCGTTGAGAATGGAGTTGACCGGCGCGCGCACGTCGATGACAACCATCACGCCGTCGTTGTTCGGGACGCTGGGTAGCGTTAGGCACTTGATCGCGTAGCCGGTCATGGCGCGCGTATAGCACATGGGCACGTTCATACCCCAAGGCCCGGCCGGGTCACTGCCCTCGTAGTCGACGGTGATGCGTTGCCCATCCAGCGTTACTGCACATGCTAGGTTGATCGGGCCAACTTTGCCTTCGATGGTCAGGCTGTTGCGCCAAGTGCCGCGCGGCATTTGCGCGATGCTGGCTTTCATCGATGCCTCGCTCGAGGCGAGAATGGCGTCGGCGACCAGCGTCAGGTCGTTGATTCCGTATTCCTGTAGAAATTCGACGAACATGCGCTCAGCCACTGCCGTACACGATGCATTTGCCATCAGGTCGCCCAGTACTTGGTCGGACACCCGTACGTTGCCGGCAATCAGGTCGACCAGCCACTCGTTGCGCACGCCGGCCTCGAAGAAGCGGCTGACGGGCAGGCGCAGACCTTCCTGGTACATCTCGGTGGTCTCGGGCGACCAGCCAGCACCACCCACGTCGGGAAGGTGGGACACGCTCATGCAGTAGCCGACGAGGCGACCCTGCATGAAGATCGGCCGCATCACGCTTACGTCGAACATGTGCCCCGTGCCCATCCAGGGGTCGTTAGTGAGTAATATGTCGCCGGGCTTGAGCGTCGACGCAGGGTAGCGCGCCAGCATGTGGGCCAGCGTCATCGGCGCCGTGCCAGTGAACGAGGGAATGGCACTGGTGGCCTGGGCGATCGCGCGGCCCTGCGCGTCGAACAAGGTGGTCGAGCAGTCATGCGTCTCGCGCACGGTGCTGGAGAACGCCGTGCGGATCAACGCCTGCATCATCTCGTCGGCGATAGAGATGAGGCGGTCCCAATAGATTCCCAGGGCGATGGTATCGATGGTAGCTGTGATCATTGAAGTTCCAGGATAAGGTTGCGTTGCTCATCCACACGCCCGCGCACGCCGGTGCCGATCACGGTGGTCGATTCCATTTCTTCGACTAGGGCCGGGCCGCTGAACTCGGCGCCCGGCGCTAGCCTGTAGCGGTCGATCACCCGGTGTTCGACGAAGTCACCGACTTCGGGATCGAACGCCGGCCGGCTGCCTCGGTCGGCATCGCCCAGAATCTCGTACGAGGAAAAGCAAGCTCGTTTGGCGGCCGCCGGCTGGTGCGAAACGGCTTCCAGTCGCCACTGCACCACCTCGAGCTGCTGGCCTTCGAGTGCAAGGCCGAATACGGCAACATAGGCCTCCTCGAACTGATGTGCCACTGCATCGCGTGCCCATTCCGCGGGTTGCGACAAATCGACATCTACGCCCATCTCATAGCCCTGGCCTGCGTAGCGCAGTTCGAGCCGGCCGCGCAGGACCATGTCGTCCATTGACAGCCCCGCCTCGCCCAGCACCTTGCCTGCCTGATTGCGCAGTAGGCCAAACACCTGGGTCCACACCTCGACCGTGACCTCATCCCATAGCAGCACGCGCGTCGTTCCGACCTCGAACGAAAGAGGGCTGATGAGCAGACCCAGAGCAGACATGACGCCGGCCGCAGGCGGCAGTACCACAGTCGGTACCTTGAGCTTGCGCGCCACACGCACCGCGTGCAATGGACCACAGCCGCCGAAGGCCACCATGGTGCATTGGCGCACATCGACGCCGCGCTCGGAGGCATGTACGCGGAAGGCGCCGGCTACGTTCTCATTCACTACTTCGTGGATGCCCCAGGCGGCGCGCGTCGCGTCAGTATCGAGCTTAATAGCTACGCCGGTCGCGATGGCCTGACGCGCTGCATCGGCATCGACCGACATGCGTCCTCCTAGGAAGGACGCGCTGTCGAGGTAGCCGAGCACGAGATTGGCGTCCGTAAGCGCGGGTTTGGTACCGCCACGGCCGTAGCACACCGGCCCGGGCACGGCACCCGCGCTCGTGGGTCCCACGCGTAACATACCGCGCTCGTCGACACCTGCCAGACTGCCGCCGCCGGCGCCGATCTCGATCATGTCGAGCACGGGCAGGTTCATGGTGAGGCCACTGCCGGAGCGGAAGTGATGGACGTGTGCCACCTCGAGCTCGTAGCGTTTCATGGGCTGGCCGTCGCTAATGAGCGCACCTTTGGCCGTGGTACCGCCCATGTCGTAGGCAAGCACGTCGGGGCGCTGCAACGCGCGGCCTATGGCGGCCGACATGAGGATGCCCGCCGCCGGGCCCGACTCCAGCAGGCGCGAGGGAAAGCGACGCGCGATGTCCGGCGTTAGCGTGCCGCCATTGGACGCCATGATAAATAACCTGCCGCCGAAGCCACACCCATTCAGGCCCTGTTCCAGCCGCGTAAGATAGCGGTCAACCAGCGGCTGTACGTAGGCATTGAGCGCAGTAGTGGTCCAGCGCTCGTACTCGCGGATTACCGGGTAGCCCTCGCCTGAGAGCGACAACTGCAGGCCAGGGTGCTCGCGCCGCACGATCTCGGCCAGCTGCCGTTCGTGCGTCGCATCTACATATGAGTGCAGCAGACAGATCGCGATCGCTTCGGGACGCTCGCGTGCGACGAGTTCGGCCAACGGCGCGACGATCGACTCGGCGTTCAGCGGCCGCACGACGCGACCTTGGTAGTCGATGCGTTCGTCGACTTCAATCCGTGCACTGCGCTCGATCAGCGGTGGCGCAAAGCGCAGTCGCAGGTCGTAGAGGTCGTAGCGCGTCTCGCGTCCCATGTCGAGAGTGTCGCGAAAGCCCCGGGTCACCAGCATTGCAACCTTGCAACCCCGACGCTCAATCAGAGCATTGGTCACCAGGGTGGTGCCGTGCACAAGCGTGCCGACTTGGTCGATGGTGCCGCCGGCCAACTGGAGGATGGCAGCCACACCGTCGATCACGGCGCGCTCTGGTGCGTCAGGCGTCGTCAGGAGTTTGTGAGTGAAGACGCGACCTGATTCGTCGTCGACCAGTGCTAGGTCAGTGAAGGTGCCACCGATGTCCACGCCGATTCTGTAGCTCATTGGAATACGAAAGGAAGACAAGACAGTGCAACTGTCCACTACGCCGGTCAAGCAGCAAAGCTCCGCTCAGAAACCAGATAGGCCAATGATCCAAAAATTCGATCATGCAAGGTATGCCCCGTCGCATGCCGCAAAATACCGCGTGTGAGCATGAACCTACGCCAACTTGAAACTCTGGTCTGGACCTGCCGCTTGGGCAGCGTGCGTCAGGCCGCTCGGCAGCTTGGCACCTCGCAGCCCGCGGCCTCGGCTCGATTGCGGGAACTGGAAGAACACCTAGGCATCAGCCTGCTGCTGCGCGACATGCGCCCCGTGCGCATCACGCCCCAGGGGCGCGAGATCCTGCGGCTGGCCGAATCCATGATCGAACTGGCCGGTCGCATGGAGCATCACGCCAACTCGGCTAGCCCTATCTACGGCACGGTTCGCCTGGGTGCCAACCACGGCACTGCGTCGAGCTGGCTACCCGCCCTGCTACACGCGGTGTACGAGAAACTTCCAGGCGTCGAAGTCGAGTTAGTGGTAGAAATTAGCGAGCGGTTGACCGACCTGCTCCGTGGCGGCAAGCTCGACGCTGCCTTCGTCCTGGGACGCGTAGACGATGCCGCTATCGGCTATAGCCGTCTCTACGAGGTGCAGCTTGAATGGGCCGCTAGCCGCCTGTGCACGGGCCTTACCAATCCCGTGACCCCGAAGAGCCTGGCGCGCTTTCCGGTCTCGACCGACGCCGAAGGATCGCCCATCCATCGGGCGGTGGTTGGCTGGTTTCGTGCCGCCAACGTTAAGCCGCGCCGCGTGGACATCTGTAGCGGCCCGGTTGACCGGCTCAATCTTGCGCGAAACGGCGACTGGGTCACCGTCGTGCCAACTACGGTGTTGTCGAGCTACGCACATGCGGCTGATTTCGTGAGCTACGCCAGCGATCCGCCGCTGGAGCCGATGGAGGTCGGCGTGGCTTATCGCGCTGCATCGGAGGTAGGCGAGACCGTACAACATGTGGTGTCGGTCTCGCGCGATGTCATCCAAGACTGGATGCGCCACGGTCGGCGCGTGAGCTAAATCTGACTATGCGCCTGCCTTGTCCCGAAGAGTTTTCGCTTGACGACGGCGTTGTATACATGGACAACGCCTCGGTCGCACCGATGCCGCGTACTGTCGAGCAGACCTCGTTGCACGCCGTGTCCAGCAAAAGTCAGCCTTGGCTTCGTGATCGTGAGGCCGCGCACGCACTTGTCGGAGAGCTGCGTTCGCGCGCCGCAGCCCTTGTGAATGCGCAGGCGCACGACATGGCCATCACCTGCGCCGTGAGCTATGGCCTTGCGACAGCACGTGCCAACCTGCCCGTACGGGCTGGCGAACGCATCCTCGTGCTGGAGGGCGATCACACTTCGCAGATGCTGACTTGGCAGACTCACGCGCAGGCCTGCGGCGCGCAGCTCGATACCGTGACACGGCCGGTCGATGGCAACTGGACGCGGGCTATTGAGGAGCACCTTTGTAACGGCGACCAAAGGCCCATCGCCATAGCCTCGCTATGCGATACCTTCTGGATCGACGGCAGTCGCGTCGATCTGCAGATGGCGTCGGCGGCGTTGCGCGAGCGCGGCGCGAGCATCGTGCTGGACCTGACGCAATCTGTTGGCGTGCTAGATTCCGACGTCCAAAGTCTTGATCCAGACTTCGTCGTCTTCCCCATGTACAAGTGGTTGTTAGGTCCCTACAGCATGGCGTTCCTCTACGTGGCGCCGCGATGGCAACAGGGACGCCCTCTGGAGCAAAATATATTCAACCGCGCTTCCGACGGTGACTATGCAATCGGTGCGGCCCGGTTCGACATGGGCGAGCGTGACTCCTTCGTGGGCGTTCCCACCGCACTGTCCGCACTCACGCTGGGTGCGGCCTGGTCGCGCAACGAGCTGCGCACGCACCTGGCGCACCTGACCGGCCAGATCGCCGACCGGCTCATCGATGCCGGCTTCGACTGTGTGCCAGTGGCGCAGCGTAGCCCTCACATCCTCGGCGTGCGCGGTGTGCCAGAGGGCGTGGTGGCGGCCTGCCGAGAGCAAAGCGTGTACTTCACCCAGCGTCACGGCAGCGTGCGCATTAGCCCCCACGTCTTCAATACCTCCGTTGACGCCGACCGTCTCGTCACTGCGCTGATTGGCGCTTGCCACGCAGTCCGCTGACACACTACAAATCGAAAATCGACACATGCCATCTGACATCGACCGGCGTCTGCGGACGTTAGGCATCGAACTGCCCGACCGCGTGGCCCCGGCTGCAAACTACGTGCCCGGCGTCCGTCGCGGCGATCTGCTCTTCATCAGCGGCCAGACCCCGCGCGTCGGTTCCGCCATTGCGGTCACGGGCAAAGTGGGCGAGACCGTCAGTCTCGAGGACGCGCGCCGTGCCGCACGCATCTGCGCTACGCGCCTGATCGCCGTTGCGCGCGACGTGCTGGGCTCGCTCGACGTCGTTGACGGAGTGGTCGAGCTTACGGTGTACGTGCATTCCACGCCGCAGTTCGACCAGCCGAGCCAGGTGGCCGACGCAGCGTCGGACCTGATAGCCGAGGTGTTCGGTGCAGCGGGTCGTCATGCGCGCTCGGCAGTGTGTGTCGCGCAGTTGCCGGGAAATGCTGCGGTTGAGATTGCAGGGGTCTTTGCCGTGACTTCCTGAGAAAGACCGAATCAGGAAGCTCTGTGAACCCCACATGCAAGCACCACGCCACATCAGAACTTATTCAGATGGTATGGGCGCCTCCCTCCTACTGCCTTCGCTTGCACTGCGCGCTTGGTAGCGCCAGAGTCGAGGTCCCATCGTCAAAATCTAGACGGAGACCATCATGGAACGTACTGTCATTGCCATCGACATTGCCAAGAAGGTGTTTCAGCTGCACTGGGTCGAGATGGACACCGGCTGCATTGAGCGCTTGCAGTTAAAGCGCGCCAAACTGCTCGAATGGTTTGCCAATCGCACCGCTGTGCTTGTCGTCATGGAGGCTTGTGGCGGCGCACATGACTGGGGTCGGGCTTTGATTGGATTGGGCCACGAGGTACGACTCATTTCACCCAGGAAGGTGCGGCCGTTCGTGCAGCGCAATAAGACTGACGCAGCGGACGCCCAGGCGATCTGGACCGCATGCCAGCAGCCGGGCATGCGGTTCGTTCCCGTCAAGAGCGAAGCCCAGCAGGTTGTACTGTCACTGCATCGGCTGCGTGCGCAACTCATGAAGACCCGCATCATGCAGACCAACGAGCTTCGGGGCCTTCTCTATGAGTTCGGCATCGTACTGCCGGAAGGTCACGCCGCGCTGCTCAAGGCCTTGCCCGACGCCATGTGCGAGGCGAAGATGCGGCTGCCAGCGATGCTCATGGACAGCTTGGACGAGCAGCTCAGGCGTGTTCAGCAATTGCAGGTCGACATTAGTCTCATAGAACGAAGGCTCTCGCAGCAGATGCGGGAGATGCCGGCTTGCAAGGCTGTAGCCGAAATCCCCGGTGTTGGCCTTCTAACGGCGACTGCCATCGTCGCCAGCATGGGTGCGCCGACAGCATTCAAAGATGTTCGTGAGTTTGCTGCATGGGTCGGTTTGGTGCCGCGCCAGACCGGCACAGGTGGACGGGTGAGGCAGCTCGGCATCAGCAAGCGTGGGGATGCTTACCTGCGAACGCTGCTGATGCACGGTGCCCGGGCTGTCGTGATCAGATCCAAGCTCAGCCCGGAATGGGCATGGCTGACAGCGTTGTTGCAGCGCCGCCCGTTTAGCGTGGCAGTCGCTGCGGTAGCGAACAAGCTGGCGAGGACGATTTGGGCGGTGCTGGCACGCGGACAAGCGTGGCGACCCGAGGCCTGGCAGGCTGCTCATTGATGATGAAACTGACGAAACAACCTGTTTGAAGGAGAGCAAGCGACCACGCGTGTGATGGAACAGATAGGTCGGACCGGGACGGGGACACTCCGATAAGGCATAAGAGCATCCAGCTCGATGTTCAGATGGGAACTCCGTCAGCGAAAACCATCAGGGCCAGCAGGTATATCAGCCTGCACAACAGGCCGGATATAAGACTGCAGCCCTGCCTCCTGAATCTTCACACAAACGAGTTCTTGCAATCCGGGAGGCGCCCATATAAGCATAGCCTTAATGAGATCCGCGCATTCCGTCCGTTCAGCAAAACTGAGCATTTGCCTAGCCCAACTCAATTTTCAAGTCTGGGCAGGTTGCTCAATGGGTTAAGGCCAAGAGAGCTCCCATCGTGAGCAAAGAGAACGCGGTACTCAATGCAACAGCGGATGCCACTTCTCGTTCATGGCGCTTGTATTGCATCGCGATGATGAGCGTGATGGACCCGATTGGGATAGCAAGAGTCAGGACCACTTGGCGAATGACCTCTGTGGACATCTCCATCCCTTTCAGAACGACAAACGCTATCCCAGGAATCAGTACGTTGTGAATCGCTACGGGAAGTAGGCTGGTTGCGTTGAACGTCAGTCGATAGGTTTGCAGGACGAAACCGGCCGAAAACAGGGCCAGTCCACCAGTGGCATTGCCAAGGAGTTTGCAGCTTTGGAGTAAGTAGTCGGGAAGCTGAATGCTGCCAAGGACCATGAGAAAGGCAACGAATGGCGCCAAGACCATGGGCTGCTTCGCGACCCCCAGTGCCTGGACATACCAAGCGCTGCCAGGTGAGGCTTGGTGGCTGGACACGGCCAACAGGTACAAGCAACCCGGTATTAAGACGAAGTTTTGAACAAGACCTGTCACCACCACAAGGAGCGTGGATGGCGACCCCACTAAGGGCTCAAGCACTGGGAGACCGATGAACAGGACACTCGGTGTGCCGACAACCAGAGCCAGCAATGTGCTGTCTGCAAGCCCTCTTCTCATGACAAACCGAAGAAGGAGAAATGGAATCACCCAAGACAGCACCAGCGCCGCAGCCAGAAGCACCGATTGTTGCCCCATAGCAAGCAAAACGATCTTCGGTGTGGCCATCATCCCGGAGAACAAACCGAGTGGCAGCGTGTAGTACGCCACCATTCGATTGATGGCCGTCGCGTTTACGACAGAAAAGTGTCCCAGGTGTCCCGCTATGAAGCCGATGACGAATGTGGTGAGAACCGGAAGAATCGCTGTCAGGAAAACCGACACGAGGCCTGAATCCATGGGTTGAACTTCCGTTAGGTGGAGTAGAAGTCAGACCCGTTCGAGGACGAGCGCGACGCCTTGCCCTACACCAATACACATCGTGCACAACGCGTACCTACCTCCTGTTGCATGCAGTCGGTTGACTGCGGTCGTTGCGAGTCGGGCGCCGCTTGCTCCCAGGGGATGGCCGAGCGCAATCGCGCCGCCCCATGCGTTTACTCGCGGGTCGTCATCATTCAAGCCAAGAAGGCGCAAAACGGCAATGCCCTGTGCTGCGAAAGCCTCATTGAGCTCGATTACATCCATCTGTTCAAGTGACAGGCCTGTTTGTGCCAGAAGCTTCTGAGTAGCTGGAGCAGGTCCAATACCCATGATGCGCGGTGGAACGCCTGCCGTGGCCATCCCTACAACTCTCGCTTTCGGTGTAAGCCCGTTAAGCGACGCGCTTTGCTCGTTCGCAAGAATCAGTGCGCAGGCGCCGTCATTGACGCCACTGGAATTCCCCGCAGTGACCGTTCCTTCGGGTCTTACAACCCCTTTAAGTTTCGCGAGTGCCTCTAGACTGGTTTCCCGCGGATGCTCATCCTTCGACACTGAAACTGGGTCGCCTTTCTTCTGCGGTATCAGCACGGGACAAATTTCACGTGCAAGGTGGCCTTCACTTTGCGCAGCCACTGCCTTGAGTTGACTCGAAAGGGCCATGCGGTCTTGAGCCTCGCGTCCGATGCCATAGTCGGTCGCCACGTTTTCTGCAGTCTCAGGCATTGAGTCGACACCGAAGCGTTCTTTCATCAAGCGATTGACAAATCTCCAGCCAATTGTCGTGTCCTGAATCAAGTTAGCGCGAGAAAACGCGCTTTCTGCCTTGGGCATAACGAAGGGAGCACGGCTCATGCTTTCAACACCTCCGGCAATCATCAGCTGAGCCTCACCGGACTTGATTGCGCGTGCCGCTGTTCCAACGGCATCCAGACCTGACCCGCACAGCCGATTCACGGTCGAGCCAGGCACCCCCATGGGAAGTCCCGCCAGGAGGCTACTCATTCGGGCGACGTTGCGGTTGTCTTCACCAGCTTGATTGGCACACCCAAAAATGATGTCGGAGACAGATGCCCAATCCACTTTTTGGTTCCGCTCCATGAGCGACCGCAAAACCGTGGCACCCAGGTCGTCTGGACGAACCGTCGAGAGCGCTCCGCCGTAGCGGCCAAAAGGAGTGCGAATTGCATCGCAGATAAATGCTTGTGTCATCAGTGTTCCAGGAAACGCTTCAAGTGTTCGAAAGCTTAAAGAGGCTGGTTGCCTCTAGGTCGAGGACCTCAACATTGGCCTGTTTGAAGAGTTGCCAGCGCCAGGTGATGATGCCGAGGTCTGGCTTGGTTGAGGAGCGTCGGACCTCCAATACTGTGGCGCGCAGGTGCAGGCTATCGTCGGGTCTCACAGGGTGTCTCCACTTGACATAGTTCAACCCAGGAGAAGCAAAGGACTCGGAACCCTCCAAGGCGGCCAGCGCCACCAGTCGCATGGCGATGCAACAGGTCTGCCATCCACTTGAAATCAACCCCTGGTGGTGGCCGTTGTCCGCAGCCGCTGCGTCGGTGTGAAACCACTGAGGGTCCCATGCTCTGGCGAAGGCGACCAGTTCCTCCTGTGTCAACAAATATGGCCCGGCATCTATCACCTGACCAGGGAAGAAATCGGCAAATTTCATGGTGGTGGTCCTTTGCTCCACACGGTCGTGTTGGTCAGGGAAAGGCGCAGCCAGGGACTTATGCGGTACCGGTCCCCGCGGTAAATTCTGTCGAGGTTTTCGAGGACATCGACAACCGACGAAACCCCATATTCGCGAAGCCATTCGAATGGCCCTGCGGGATAGTTCACACCCAACTTCATGGCTGCGTCGGCATCGTTGATGGAGCACACACCTTGATTGACTGCATCAGCGGCCTCGTTGATGAGCATGGCGATGGTTCGTGCAACCAACAGACCCGGAGTGTCTTTGACCTCAACGGGCTGGTAGTCCAGAACAGACAGCCATGCCTTGGCAGTGACAATCGCGGCTGGTTTTGAGGTCGTTGCTGCCGCAAATGCAAGTGCTTGGCCCGGTTTCGTAAACAGCGGCAGGTCAACCACAATCACTGATTGGCTCTTGCTGCCCATCTCGGTCGCTGTGCGCCCGTCTGTGACCCGAATTTGCAGTTCGTCAATTTGCAAGCCCGTCCAGTCTGCTTGAGGGTTCTCGGAGCAGGGGACGCCCTTGTCTTTGAGGCGCTGTATCCATGAGGTCGTGATTTTCCCTGTGCCATTGACCACTATCCGTTTGAGCGTTGGCGGGGGGGAGGACTCCGACGCTACAGAAACACTTGGATGTGTTTTCGTTGAAGCGCTGCTCTTGTAGTCGAAGAAACCCTGGCCGCTCTTTTTGCCAAGCAGCCCTCCGTCCACAAGTTCACGCTGCACGACAGAGGGTGTGTATCTTTTGTCAAAGAAGTTCGCTTCAAAGACTGACTGCGTGACAGCGAAGTTGGTGTCATGGCCAATCAAGTCCATAAGTTCACACGGCCCCATCCGAAAGCCTGCAGCACGCATACAGGCATCAACGACCGCTGGTTCGCTGAACTGTTCCTGCAATAGTGCAAGCGCCTCGGCGTAAAAGGGGCGGGCGATGCGATTGACGATAAAGCCCGGCGTTGACTTTGCGAAGACAGGTGTCTTCCCCCATGAGTGGCTCAGTTTGTAAATGGCGGAAGCAACAGCCGGATTCGTCTGCAGTCCTGAGACAACTTCGACCAGTTTCATGACTGGGACCGGGTTGAAGAAGTGCATGCCGACCAACCGGTCCGGCTTTTTCATCCCGTTGCCGATAGCGGTGACCGAAATTGAAGATGTGTTGGTCGCCAGGATGCAGTCTTCGCTGACGATGTTTTCTAGGTTCTGAAAAAGTGAACGCTTCACCTCGAGCTTTTCGACAACGGCTTCAACGGCGAGTCCTGCGTCACCGGCGACAGCGAGGGCATCAATCGGTCGAATCTTGGATGCAATGTCGTGTGCAGGTGTGTTGCCTAGCTTGCCCCTTTTCTCTAGGATGGCCAGTGTGTCTTTCAAGTTGGAATGAGCTGCTTCTGCGGCGCCAGCTTTCGTGTCATAGAGATATACGAAATGACCAGCCTGGGCGGCAACTTGAGCGATTCCGGCGCCCATGATGCCGGCACCCACCACCAGAACCTTTGCACTGCTCAGGTCGTAGCCTGCACGAACCGCAGAGGCTTCATCGTCGCCCTGTGAAGATTTTTCGCTAAGGGTCATGATTCAATCCAGGGGGCAGGTTGCTTGTTCAGGAAGGCCTCGAATCCAGCTTTGGCCTCATCTGTTCCCCTGACGCGACTGATGGTCTGAGCCGTCAGTTCAAGAACTTCCGGTGTGACTTCTGCAACTGACAGTTTCGAGAAAAGCCGTTTGATTTCTGTCTGTGCCTGTGGGCCGCAATGCAGAAGTTCTGCGACGGTCTGGTCAATGGCGGTGTCGAGTTCGGCCAGTTCGCTTATCCCGTGAATCAAACCTATCGACAGCGCTTCTGTTGCCCCCACCCGCGTTGCCGTTAGCGCCAATCGCTTTGCTTGTCTCTTACCAACAGCGTTGGTTACATATGGGCCGATGACGGCAGGCAGTATTCCGAATTTGGCTTCACTGACCGAGAAGGTCGCATCGACGGCGGCATAGGCAAAGTCGCAAGCACAAGCCAAGCCGACGCCACCACCCAGGGCAGCGCCTTGTATGCGTGCAACGGTGGGTTTCGGGCAGCTCTGCAAAACGTAGAGCATGGCTGCGAAGCGCCGAGCATCCTGAAGGTTCCACTCAGGGCTGGCTGAGGATGCTCGTTGCATCCATTTCAGGTCAGCCCCTGCGCTGAAGTGTTTGCCCTCTCCTTTGAGAACAATGACCCTCACTTTCGGGTCTTGGCCTAAGAGAATAAAGGCCTGCTGGAGCTCCTGAATCATTTGTTCATCGAAGGCGTTGAAAACGCTCGGACGGTTCATGCTCACTTGCGCGACGCCACTTTTTCCGGCTCGCCATTCGAGAGCAATCGTTTCAAAATTTGGCCACGAAGTTGCGGTTGTCATCAGTAGGTCTCCAAGTGCAGTCTTCCGAGTTGCTTGAGCTTTGAGGCAATAGCTGTCCACTCCAATCCGGCCGTTTGAGCGATGTCTTGAAGTGCCTGAAGAACGCCTTCCTCCATGGACTTGAGACCGCAGACGAAGAAGTAGCAGTTCGGGTCAAGCAGACACCCAAGCAAATCCGCAGCACGTTGGCGCATTAGGTCTTGAACATAGGTTTTTGGCTCCCCTGGCACGCGGCTGAAAGCCAAGTTAATGTCGATAAAGTCTTTCGGAAGGTTCGTGAGTGGCCCGAAGTAGGGCAGCTCCTCCTGTGTCCGTGCTCCAAAGAACAGCATGAGTCGCCCGCTATGTTTCTGCTCGCCTGATTTCGTCAAACGACGGCGCCATTCGGTCATTGCCCGCATGGGGGCGCTTCCGGTACCCGTGCAAATCATGACGATGCTCGACGAAGGGTGATTGGGCATCAGGAAGGTCGAGCCAAATGGACCAATCACTTCAACTTTGTCCCCCACCTTCAGGTCGCACATGAAGTTGCTCGCGATGCCACGAACGCGTTGGCCTGTGTGGTCTTCGAGTACGCGCTTGATAGTGAGCGACAGGTTGTTGTATCCAGGGCGCTCTCCGTTTCGAGGGCTGGCCACACTGTACTGACGGGGGTGGTGCGGTCGCCCGATATCGTTGAGCCCGGGAGGAATGACACCTATCGATTGCCCTTCCAGAACAGGAAAAGGAGCTGCCCCGAAATCTAGAACAAGGTGGTGCGTGTCGTAGTCTTGACCATCCCCCTTGGTGACCTCTGTCACTCGAACGTTACCCACCACTGTCGCAGTGATTGATTTGTTTGGCGCTTTGGGGCCATACAGGTTGGTGTATGGGGTGGCAGCACTCCATGGTGGAACCTGGGAACTCGGATTCTGTATGGGCAGGGAGGAAGCGGTGACTGACGACGCCTGGGGTACCTCGAGCTCATACTGGCTGAGTCTCTCGGATAAGTCGGATTCTCCAGGTAGCGTGTCCCATGAGCACTGTTCCTCGAGCGTGTACGCTGCCTCTCGTTTTACTAGACGTGCGTTGTCGATAGCTCCGGTGGGGCAGGGCGATATACAGTCATTGCACCAGTTGCACTTGTCGATATCAACCACATAGTTTCGTGAGTCGTGTGTTATAGCCTGCACTGGGCAAATGGCTTCACATGTGTTGCAACGGATGCAAATCTCAGGGTCGATGAGATGTTGCTTGAGGAGATTGGTCACGGTCGCGTCCATTCGAGCCTACTGTTCTGAACGGGGTGGAATGTGGATCTGAAAAAGGGGCTGGCCGTCGCCGACCAGGCCCCTTTGCGTCACCTGGGTTGTGCTCGATTCAGTTGAACCGCACGTACTCGAAGTCAACTGGCTGGCGGTTGATGCCCATGACCGGAGGCGCAATCCAGTTGGCGAACTTGCCAGGCTCGACCACACGGCCCATCAGGCTGGCCACAAAAGCGCGGTCGCCTTCGCTGGGCAGCCAGTTGTCGCGGTTGGCGTCCCATTCGGATTCGGAAATCACGCGGCCATCCGGGGCCACCTTCACGCCCTTGAGCAGGCCGATGTTGCGGTGGAAGGCCTTGTGCGGCACCGACAGGCGCACGGGGATACCGGCCTTCTCGATGACCTTGTTCCAGCGCTCCACGCCACCCACGCTGTCCTTGATGTAGTCATCGCGCAGCACTTCGTTCAGCGCGTTGAGCATGGGCACTTCTTTTTCCACCAACTGGCCGTTCTGCACGTTCAGCACCTTGTAGAACTGGCCACGCAGCTGGTGGTCGTCGGTGCGCTTGCCTTCTTCGTAGCGGCCTTTCAAGCCGGTGCTGTAGAAGGTGGCGGCGTTGCTGGACTCGTCGGCGCCGAAGAGGTCGATGGTCACCGAGAAGTGGAAGTTCAGGTAACGCTGGATGGTGGGCAGGTCGATCACGCCGGCGGCGCGTAGCTTGGCCGGGTCGTCGGTCTTGAGCTCGTTCATCACCTGGCAGGTGCGGTTGATCACGCGGCTCACGCCCGACTCACCCACAAACATGTGGTGGGCTTCTTCGGTCAGCATGAACTTGGTGGTGCGGGCCAGCGGGTCGAAGCTGGATTCGGCCAGGGCGCAGAGCTGGAACTTGCCGTCGCGGTCGGTGAAGTAGGTGAACATGAAGAAGGACAGCCAGTCGGGCGTCTCTTCGTTGAAGGCTTCGAGGATGCGCGGGTTGTCCTTGTTGCCGCTGTTGCGCTCCAGCAGGGCCTCGCCTTCTTCGCGGCCGTCCTTGCCAAAGTATTTGTGCAGCAGGTAGACCATGGCCCACAGGTGGCGGCCTTCTTCCACGTTCACCTGAAAGAGATTGCGCAGGTCGTACTGGCTGGGGCAGGTCAGGCCCAGGTGGCGCTGCTGCTCCACCGATGCGGGCTCGGTGTCGCCCTGCGTGACGATGATGCGGCGCAGGTTGGCGCGGTATTCGCCAGGCACGTCCTGCCAGGCGGCTTCGCCCTTGTGGTCACCGAAGTGGATCTTGCGGTCTTGCTCGGCGGGGTTGAGGAAGATGCCCCAGCGGTAATCGGGCATCTTGACGTGGCCGAACTGGGCCCAGCCTTGGGGATCGACGCTGACCGCGGTGCGCAGGTAGACGTCGAAGTTCTGCGAGCCGTCCGGGCCCATGTCGTTCCACCAGTTCAGGTAGTTGGGCTGCCACTGTTCGAGCGCGCGCTTGAGCGTGCGGTCTTCGGCCAGGTTCACGTTGTTGGGAATCTTCTCGCTGTAGTCGATGCTGGACATGGAGGTCTCCTGGGATTTCAACGGTGGAATGGGTTCGGTTGCGGCGCGCCACCCGGACCCGCGCCGCACAACGAATACAAGGGCTTAGACGCGGTTCCAGTCAAAGGTGGCTTTGTCGCCTTTGCCGTACACCTTGAGCGCGCCCTTTTCACCCACCGCGTTGGGGCGCTGGAAAATCCAGTTCTGCCAGGCGGTGAGGCGGCCAAAGATTCGGGTGAACATGTTTTCCTGCTGTGCAAAACGCAGGTTGGCTTCGAGGCCTGTCAACGCGTCGGGGGACATGGCCGCGCGCTCTTCCAACGCCAAGCGAATCTCGTCTATCCAGTCGATATCGTCGGGCGCGGCTGTGACCAGTCCCAGCTTTAGGGCGGCATCCCCGTCGAGCGGCTGTCCAATGGCGCCTCGGGCAGCCTCCATCGGGTCGACCTCTTCGTAGAAGCGGCGCTGCAAGCGGCTTTGGCCCGTAACCATGGGCAGATACCCGAAATTCATCTCCCCCAATGTCAGGGTGGGCTGCTTTTCGGGTTCGTCAGGCAGCACCAGCATGTAGGCGCGGTCCGCGCAGAGGGCCAACTCTGCCAGAGTGCCTGCGAAACAGGACCCGGGTTCGAGCAATGCGAAAAGGCTTCGCGATGAGACGTCGAACCGTGCGAAAGTTCGCCGCAGGTGGCCGATGGTCTCGTTGACGAACCAGTGGTCTTTGTGGGTCAGCAAGAGCGCGTCGTTAGCCAGAACCGCTGTACTGTCACCTTCAGTTTTGAGCAGCCAGGTACCAATCTCCAACTCATTGGTGCGCATGTGCAAGATTGCATCATCAAGCTCGCGGACCATTTGCAAGGCGTACCAGCTAGCTCCTGCGGCTTCGATACCTGCGATGTCAACAGGTTGAGGGCCCTGTGGAGCCTTGACTGTGAAGGTGGCAGTGCGTTTCGCGCGGTCCACCTCAACAATTACGTGGCTGTATTCGAGGCGGTCAGGCTGGATGCTCCGGGTCAAGGGCGTCAATTCAACGCCTTTGACGCCTGCAGCTCCGCGGTGACTTCCTGCCGCCAGCTTTTCTGCGCGGGCTCGAACTTCTTGTTCAAATACCGCAGGTTTCGCAACAGCGTCAACAAGCCGCCATTCCACCGCTTTTTGACCACGCACACCTTCGACACTGGTGCAGAAGATATCGGCCAAGTCGTGACGCACGTGTCGCTTGTCCGTTACACGCGTCAGCCCTCCTGTGCCGGGCAGCACTCCCAGCAAGGGCACTTCCGGTAGGCTCACAGCACTGCTGCGGTCATCTACCAGCACAATTTCGTCACAAGCCAGTGCCAACTCATATCCGCCGCCAGCGCAGGCACCGTTGAGCGCAGCGACAAACTTCAACCCGCTGTACTTGCTGCTGTCTTCGATTCCGTTGCGTGTCTCGTTGGTGAATTTGCAGAAGTTGACCTTCCACCCGTGACTGGAAAGGCCCAGCATGAAAATGTTTGCGCCTGAGCAGAACACGCGGTCTTTCAGGCTGGTGACCACTACGGTTCGTACTTCAGGATGCTCAAACCGGACGCGCTGAAGCGCGTCGTGCAGTTCGATGTCCACACCCAAGTCGTAGCTGTTGAGCTTGAGCTTGTAGCCGGGGCGCAGTCCTGCATCTTCGTTGATGGCCAACGAAAGCGTGGCGATGGCACCGTCGAATGACAGTTTGATGTGCTCGTAGCGGGAAGGGTCTGTTTGGTAATCAACGCTTGTGGTCTTGGTCATGCCTTGTCTCCGGTTTGATGAATCATAGTGCATATTTTCCAGGCAAAAGACCTACTCGTCCAGTCCAAAAAGAGCAATATAGTGCATATATACGATAGGTGAGGTGTGCACTCGAGGAGCGCGTCTTGCAACCAATGCCCACAGTTAGTTAACTAGGTGGTGAGTTGTTTTTCTTCAAATATCATTTGAAATCAATGACATAGCTAAGAAAAAGAAGAGATGCTGGGAGCTGGGTAAACGATTTCTTCGTTTCAAAAACACGCGGAAGAGAACAGGCAGCCACGCACAAGACAGCCAAGCAATAGGGCTATCGATGTGCAACATAGGCTTCATCGATGGAGCCGGCCGAGGTAGCCGGGTCTTCTCTTGAGTTCAATTGCGCACGTACTGGAGCACCGTGGTGGCGCCGTTCCATCGGGTGAGCAGCAGCGCAAGTCAACGCACCTGAAGAGAGCAACATGCCTTTTCAGGGGAGTGAGTTGGCGAAAATGGTGGTGCATTCGCACTGAGAGAAGTGTTCGCTCAGTGGGCGCAGGTTGCGCTTGCCAGACTAAAAGAAGGAAATAAGCAACAAGTGTGTCGATGGGAGCGATAGCAAACGCCACTGTCACGAGGTGACGCCAACTTTCCCGACGTGCTCAAAATTCAGCCACTAGCCGAACCCCGGGGTGGACATGGACTCATCAGAGGCACAGTTCGGATGCTATCGAGCTGAATAGCACCAAGTCAGTGCACCTGAGATGTTTCAGCGTAGAGACCTTGGACCCTTGCAGCTAGCTGAGTTCGATTCTCAACATGCAGCTTCTTGAAAACGTTGGACATGTGGAAGCGGACTGTTGGGAACTCGACGTTCATTTCCTTGGCAATTTGCTTGTCTGGGCAACCAGACAAGACCAAAGAGGCAACTTGTGCTTCTCTAGGGCTTAATGTAGTACGCCGACGCAGAAGTTCGATGATGGGCTCCTGTTTCGCAGACTGAGCAACAGACTTTTGGTTCCATTTCAGTCTGGCCATTGCAGACGCGAAAGCTGGTTCAACAAGGCGCAAAGCTTCCAATTCGCTCGCGTCGAAGTTGCCTCTGTTTCGCTGACGCCAGATGCGCATGTCCCCAGTACAGATGCCCTCAAAAAACACGTAGACGTTGACGCCCCAGTGCATACGGTCTTTGGCAAGGAAATCGTTGAAGAACTCAGTCCGTGCCAAGTCTGACTGACAAAGAATCTGAGTAGCGATGGTGGGATGGCGCCGCTCCATCATGGGGATGGTCAGTGGGTCGATGAATCGGTAGTAGTCGTCCCAAGCACGCAGGTTGTCCAGGGACATGTTCAATGCCTTCACGCGGTCGAACCTCTGCTGCTCATTGTTCCATGTGAACGACACATAGGTATCAGCGTTGAGCAGGTCGAGCATGGGCAGCGCCAGTTCAGCTCGAAGAGTGTCAGAGTCGTCAGCTTGGGCGAGCAGGCGAATCACCTCGCTGAGTGCACGGGTCTGGGATGTTGAAAGATACATGACCTAGAGCTAGCAAAAACCATGCTTGGAAGGGGTTGTGCATGTTATGGCTCGCTACCAATCTCTGCATCGGTGTCTTCCCTAGCCAAACAACAGAGAACCCTATCAATCTTGTTGGGTGCACCCACGGTGCCAGGTGCCTACGATTTCCAGACATCGAAACTGGAGAGCACATGAGTTCCGCCCATCTTGGCGTTCACGACCTTCGAGCGCAGCTTCGTACCGGTGCATTGACGAGTGTTGCTCTTGCGCATGAATTGATAGAGCGCACGAACGCACAGCACCACCTTCATGGGTATGTCGTCTTTGACGAGGAAAAACTGCTTAAACAGGCGGCCGATGCAGATGCACGGCTTGCAGCTGGAGTGGACCTGCCGCTTCTAGGTGTTCCTGTTGCTCTGAAAGACAACATCGATTCGGTCGACTTTCCTAGTTC
Source organism: Hydrogenophaga sp. OTU3427 (assembly GCF_038440225.1). Taxonomy (NCBI): domain Bacteria; kingdom Pseudomonadati; phylum Pseudomonadota; class Betaproteobacteria; order Burkholderiales; family Comamonadaceae; genus Hydrogenophaga; species Hydrogenophaga sp. OTU3427. The sequence continues at coordinate 22,420 of NZ_JASATI010000055.1, forward strand.
TGCAGGCGCCGAAAGGCTGATGGGGGCCGTTCCGGTCGCAGATGCCGACGTGACGTTGCGTCTTAGAGCTGCCGGTGCATTGATTGCCGGCAAGGCCAACATGCATGAATTGGCGTTTGGCATCACAACGGACAACCACGTTACCGGGCAGGCTTGTAACCCTTGGAATGCCGAACGTATTCCAGGGGGGAGCAGCGGCGGCAGTGGTGTGGTTGTTGCCGCAGGTATGGTGCCGGCATCAGTTGGGACAGATACCGGCGGGTCGGTTCGTGTGCCAGCTGCGCTGTGTGGCCTCGTAGGCCTTCGGCCTACAGTGGGCCGGGTCTCCGGAAAAGGTATCGCGCCAATCTCCACCACGAGAGATACAGCAGGTCCAATGGCTCGCAGCGTTGCTGACTGCGCATTGTTGGATTCCGTCATGACCGGCACTTCGGCTGCGCTTCCAAATGTGTCTTTGGCTGGGCTCCGCCTGGGTATCCCCGAGAACCTCTTCTGGGAGGACCTCGACCAGGGCGTCCGTTCGGTGGCTGAAAGCGCTGTAGAGAGACTCTGCGTAGCAGGCGCGCACTTGGTTTCGGTGGCATTGCCCTCTGTCAGTGAGCTGAACGCTGGGGCTGGATTTCCGATTGCGCTCTACGAGTTCGTTCGTGACATGAAGGACTACCTCTACTACGCGAAGCGCGGTGTCACTATTGAAGAGCTGGTTGCTGGAGTCAAGAGCCCTGATGTAAAGGCCATCGTGACACCCCTCCTGCAGGACGGCGCCATCTCTGAGTCAGGCTATCGACAGGCACTGTTGACAAGGACGCGTCTACAGGAGATGTACGCACAGGCCTTCATGACCTACGGTATTCAGGCTCTGGTCTTCCCGACGACCCCGGTGGTTGCGGCTAAGACCAGCGAAAAGACCGAGGTGGTCCTGAACGGCAAGGCGCAGCCGCTGTTTCCAACCTTCATCCGCAACACCGACCCCGGCAGCAACGCAGGCTTGCCTGGTCTCACGTTGCCCGTGGGCCTGAGCGAAGGTATGCCCGTTGGGTTGAGTCTGGATGGATTGCCAGGCAGCGACCGAATGTTGCTCGCGCTGGGACTGGAAATTGAGAAGCTGTTTCCCGCCGTTTCCGCACCCTGGATGCGCTGAGCGTCCCTCGCCCCTTCAACCCCACCTTCAGCAGGAGCTTTTTCATGCAGCGACGTACGTTTATCACCAGTGCAGCCATTGCATCCCTGGCTGGTCCCAGCCTCGTTCGAGCACAGTCCACCTTGAATGTGGCGGTCATGCTTCCGATGAGCGGTCCAGCCGGGCTGTTTGGTCCTTCAGCGAAAGCCTGCGCCGAACTCGCATTTGAGACCATCAATTCGCGCGGTGGCATCTTAGGTCAGAAAATAGTTCCCTTGTTTGGTGATGCAGGGCTTCCGCCTGCTGAGGTCACACAGGGCGCTTTGAAGCTGTGGAAAGGCCAGAAAGCCCAGGCGGTCATCGGGATGCACGACAGTGCAGTGCGGGGTGCACTGGTCGGTCTCTTCAAAGGGCAAGTGCCGTACTTCTACACACCAGTGTACGAAGGTGGGGAGTGCGCACGTGGCACTTTTGTCAACGGCGAAACTCCGCAGCAACAGCTCGAACCTGTCATTCCTTGGATTGCCTCCGAGCGCAAGCCAACCAAGTGGTACATGATTGGCAACGACTACATCTGGGGTCGCAATACCAACGCAGCTGCACGCGAGTACATCACCAAGACCGGTGCGAAGGTCGTTGGTGATGAGTATTTGCCCTTCACCGTCGATAACTTCGATGCCAGCTTGACCCGCATCCGCGACAGTGGTGCGGATGCTGTGCTGGTTTCGCTGGTTGGTGGAGCTTCGGTCTCCTTCAACAAGGCTTTTGCAAGCATGGGTCTCTCGGACAAAGTGATTCGACTCGGCACGCTACTTGAGGAAAACACGCTGGCAGGTATAGGTATCGCCAATGCCAAGAACCTGTACTCCAGCGCAGGTTACTTCGCGAACATCCAGACGCCTGCGGCCAAGGCATTTTCCGATGCGTACTTCAAGCGGTTTGGTCCGCAGGCGCCGGCGCTAAATACATTGGCCCAATCTGTGTACGAAGGTGCTTTGATGTTCGAGGCCATCGCCAACCGTGCGAAGTCACTGGATGTCGAGAAGATGGATAGGGCGAGCACTGGTGCTAGTTACAACGGCCCCCGCGGTACCGTGACCATGGGTGCGCGTCACGTCAAGCAGGACATCTATGTGGCCACCGTTGACGACAAGGGATTCCGGGTCGTCAAGACCTTTCAGGGCGTGAGCTCGGGTCAGACCTGTAAGGTGTGAGTGACGCGATGGACTCCAGTTGGCCACTTCACATCCTTAACCTGCTGTACGAGTTGGCAACGCTGGGCCTGACTACCGTGGGCCTGGCGGTAGTGTTCGGACTGCTAGGGGTCATGAACATGGCCCATGGCGAGTTCGTAATGCTGGGAGCCTATGCGGTGGTCACCGTGCAATCCTGGGGCTGGCCGTTGATAACCGCCATGCCCTTGGCGCTGCTTGTGTGCGGTGGCGTAGGCTGGGTTGTGGAGCGCTGGCTTATACGACCGCTGTACGCACGGCCGTTTGACACTCTGCTGGCCACTTGGGCGTTGGCCATTCTCCTGCGGAAGCTCGTGGAAGCTGTCTACGGGCGCGACTACCGCAATATCGAGAGCAATCTGGCGATTCCCATCGAATTTCTGACTGTTCAGTATCCCGTGTATCGATTGTTCCTGCTCGCATTGGCTGCGGTCTTGATGATTGGGCTGGCACTCTGGTACAGGCGAAGCTCCATGGGTCTTCGCGTTCGCGCCATGACCGGTAACCCCACGTTGGCTCAGGCGCTGGGAATCAATACCACTCGACTGGCATCCCAGACCTTCATCGTTGGCGTGATGTTGGCGGGAGCATCTGGTGTGCTCTTGGCGCCTCTCGTGCGCATTGAGCCAGGCATCGGCGTTGACTACCTGCTGGACTCCTTTTTTGTCCTAGTGGTTGGCGGTCTCGGCACACTCGGCGGCTTTGGCGGGGGGGTGTCCATCATCGGCGGAACACAGTCGGTTCTGAGCTCACTCATTGACCAGACCAGTGGGTATGCGGTCGTACTCATATTGTCCATCCTCTTTCTCTGGCTGAAGCCCAATGGACTCTTCGGACGCAATTGACCTCAACAGGACGGCCATGCAGTCCGCCAGCAAGATGAAGACACCCCGCAACCTATTTTCCGGACCTTGGCTCGTTGGCATCGGGCTGTGCGCTCTTCCTTTCCTGACTGATGACTTCACCAGCTACCAGATTGGGCTGTTCCTCATCTACGGTATCGCGACCCAGGGCGTTGCACTTTGTTGGGGACGCCTAGGTTTTCTTCCGCTGGGCAACGCGCTCTATTTCGGTATGGGTGCCTACTTGGCAGGTTCTAGCCTAAAAGTTGCGTCCACTGATGCGCTTTGGTACTGGACACTTCCTCTGGCATTGATTTTTCCGGCGATGCTGGCGTACTTGGCAGCGCGCCTGGTCTTCGCAAGAAGTACCCGAAGCGGCCCGTTCTTTTCTCTCATTACGCTCGCCATGACGATGCTGGGCTTCCTCGTGGTCCAGCAGTGGAGTACGGTGACCGGAGGATTTAATGGTATGTCCGGCATCCCGGAGCCGCTGGGTCTGGATAGGTATTCGCACATCTACTGGGTGATTGCCTTCTGTGCGGTGTGCTCAACCTTGCTTCTGAGTGTCCTGATTCGTCGACCGATTGGCACTCTTTGGTCAGCCGTTGCACAGAACGAGGACCGGTTGCAACTGTTTGGGTACGCAACCGACAAAATCAAGGCAAACGCCTACGCGCTGTCCGCCTTCCTGGCAGCCACCGCGGGGGCCTTGTTTGCCATGCATCAGGGCATCGTTACACCGTTGTCCATGGGCGTTGTACTTGCCACCGAATTCGTTATCTGGGCCGCTGTGGGTGGCAAGGCAAGTCCTGTTGGTGCTCTGCTTGGGGCAGTGTTGGTGGGCTATGCATCATCCGAGCTCAGGGATGCGTTCTCCTATTGGGAGGTTCTGGTCGCCATCATTTTTCTGGGTGTGGTTCGTTTCTTGCCAAACGGGATTCACGGGCTCGTACTCGGGAATAGATGGCATGTAGACACGGGCGCCGAGCCTGTAGGGAAGATGCTTGCGCCACGAGCGGCAGTTGGGGGGGACTTGTCGCTTGAGTTCAAGGGCGTCAGGTCATCCCAAGGTGGCGTTCGCATTCTCAATGACCTTTCTTTCTCTCTCTCAGGGCCAGGCGTGCGCTGCATCATTGGCCCAAATGGAGCGGGCAAGACTTCGTCATTCAATGTGCTGACGGGGCGTCTTCCTTTGCGGTCCGGGACAATTGTTCTGAACGGAAAAAATATGTCGGGCTTATCGGCATGGCAGGTCGCGCGTAACGGCGTCGGCAGGAAGATGCAGGTGCCTTCGGTGTTCCCCGATTTGACGGTCGCCGAGAATCTTGACATTGCCATGTGGGCGGGTCGGCTCAAGGGGGGGGATGCCTTGGGGCGAGCTGCCATGTCGTGGCATACCCCGCTCCTGGATGAACTCATGAGCCTCTTCCCGGTCCTGCGGCAGCAATTCTACGAAAGGGCAGGCAGCCTCTCACAGGGCCATCGGCAGGCGCTGGAATTCTCGATGACGATGCTGCCGGAACCCCAGCTCGTCTTGCTTGATGAGCCCTGCGCTGGGCTCTCGCCAAAGGAAACGCACCAGATGATTGATGCAATTAAGCAGGTCATCGACCGTCTGGGTGTCGGCGCACTGGTAATCGAGCACGATATCAGTGCTGTCGAGGCCATCGGGGGGAAGGTATTTGTGTTCGACCAGGGCGCATTGCTGTCTGAGGGAACACTGGACGAAATTCAGAACGACACCAAAGTGAAGAGCGTGTACGCAGGAGCCCGCAAGTGAGTCTGCTATTTCTCAAGTTCAGCAACCTGGTCAGCGGTTACGGCGACACGATGGTGCTCCGCGATGTCTCCGGCTCCGTGGAACGGGGGAGTGTGCTGGGCGTTCTGGGGCGAAACGGGGTGGGGAAGACTACCTTGATGAAGACCCTTGCGGGCTACATCAAACCCCAGGGAGGTACCGTGACGCTGAATGGTCGCAATGTCAATGCATTGGCTCCACAGGACCGCCTGCATGCGGGTATGGCATATGCGCCTCAAGAGAATGTGGTGTTCGGTGACCTGTCGGTCCATGAGAATCTCTGGTTGCACCTCGATGACAAAGATGAGAGCCGCTATGAAAGTTGTTTGAAGAGCTTTCCTCGGTTGGTTGAGCGCATGGCGCAGCGTTCGGGGTTGCTGAGTGGCGGAGAGCGAAAACTGCTTTCATTCACGCGTTCGATGGGGTTGCGTTCACCCTTGACCATTCTTGACGAGCCGACCGAAGGCGTCCAGCCTGAGAACATCCACCGCATGGCCACTTTGGTACGCTCTCAATGTGCCACAGGTGCTGCTTTCGTCATCGTCGAGCAGAACCTTGAGTTCTTGTTGTCGGTCGCAGACACCGTGCTGGTCATGGACCACGGGCAGGTCATGCTCGACAGTCGAGTCGAAAGCACATCCAGAGAAAAGCTTGAAGAATTTTTGATGGTGTAGAGCACAGCCACTGGTTGGTGAAACGCCGACAATCTGTTCATGAGCAACGACATGGACCTGAATCTGGTGCGCGTTTTCGTCGCCATCTACGAAACGCAAAGCGTGACCGCTGCGGCCGAACGCCTGGACGTCACCCAGCCCACCATCAGCTACGGGTTGTCCAAGCTGAGAAAGTCCTACGGGGACCGTCTGTTTCTACGAAGTGGCTCTGGTGTTGCACCTACGAGTCTTGCCGAGCAGCTTTACACAGTTTTTCGCGACGCGCTGGCTGCCGTGGACAACACACTTGAGGCGCGCGCGGTCTTCTCGCCGGCAACGTCCCGTCGGCGATTTCGGCTGGCCATGTCGGACATCGGCGTACTGATTTTTGTGCCATTGCTTCTACGCCGTTTTCAAGAGGTAGCTCCGCACATCGAAATTGAAGTCATTTCGATATCTGAAACGACTGGCGAAGACTTGGCCGCTGGCCGGCTGGACGTGGCGATTGGGAACATACCCCAGTTGAGCAGTCAGACGCGCAGCTCGTTGCTGTTCAAAGAGCACTACGTTGGCCTCATGTCTGCAACCCATCCAGGTATTGGAGGTGAGATGACCTTGTCTCAGTTCCTCACGGCACGGCATGTGATGGTTTCATCCCCTCGTTCTGGCCATGCGCTGGTCGAAGAACGACTTGCACAGTTGGGTATTCATCGCAACATTGTTGCCAGAGTCCCGCACTTCACAGTCTTGCCTGAATTGCTTTCACAGAGCGACCTGCTGGTGATTCTGCCGTCGCGGGTCGCAAATGTCTATGTAGGGCAGGGGGCACTCAAAGCAATGCCTCTACCAGTCGAGCTTCCGGAGTTCCACGTGCAAGTGCACTGGCATCGCCGACAGGACACCAGTGTTGCTCACAAGTGGTTCATTGAGGAAACGGTTCGAGTCCTGGGGACGCTCTAACAAAAAAAGCCAAGCTGAACCGCCCCGGCTTTCAAGGAGGCCAGTTGGTTTAAGTTGACACCTCTGCCGAGGTGTTGCTGTTGGCGAGTTGCCTCCAGTAGTTTGCCTCACCCTCTGCCGGAGGGATGCCCCCAATCGGCGTGAGCAGTCGGACGTGGTTGAACCAGTGCACCCACTGCAAGGTGGCCAGCTCCACGGATTCCCTGGTCTTCCAGGGTCCCCGGCGGTGAATCAGCTCGGCCTTGTACAGCCCGTTGATGGTCTCGGCCAGCGCGTTGTCGTAGCTGTCGCCCCGACTGCCCACCGAGGGCTGTATTCCCGCCTGGTCCAGGCGTTCGGTGTAGCGTATGGAAACGTACTGACTGCCCCTGTCGGAATGGTGCGTCAAGGCATGGGCTGCTGGCTGGCGGTCATACAGCGCCTGCTCCAGCGCATCCAGCACGAAGTCCGTTTGCATGCTGCGGCTGACCCGCCAGCCCACGATGCGCCGGGCGTACACATCCACCACAAAGGCCACGTACAGCCAGCCCTGCCAGGTGCTGACATAGGTGAAATCCGACACCCACAGCTCGTTGGGGCGGCTGGCATGGAATTGTCGGTTGACGTGGTCCAGCGGGCACGGTGCCGATGTGTCCGGCGTGGTGGTGCGCACCGTCTTGCCACGGCGTGCCCCTTGCAAGCCTATGGCACGCATCAGCCGCTCGACCGTGCAGCGCGCCACTGCGATGCCCTCGCGGTTCATC
>NZ_JASATI010000056.1:0-27343 GCF_038440225.1 Hydrogenophaga sp. OTU3427
GGACGAAATCGGGCGATTTGCCCACCCATCCCCTTGCATGGGCATGAGCCCATGCGGCGGGTCTGTGCGGTCAACTCATCCCGATTGCGTCCCAACGTGACCCCGTTCAGATCATGAACAGGCTCTCAGCGATAACCATGAGAGCGCAGGTAGAGCCACGCGCCTAAACTCGTCCGCTGATTCACACCACACAACGGAGACACCCCCCATGCGTCAGTCCCTCCTGCGCCTCACCGTGCTGGCCTCCAGCGCCCTGGCCGGCACCGTCGCCCTGGCCCAGAGCTACCCGACCAAACCCATCAAGGTCATCGTGCCCTTCGCGGCCGGCAGCGCCACCGACCAGATCGGCCGCGCCTTCATGGCCAAGGTGTCCGAGTCCCTGGGCCAGCCCGTGGTGGTGGAGAACAAGCCCGGCGTCAACGGCATGCTGGGCGCGGCCGACGTCGCCAAGGCGGCGCCCGACGGCTACACCATCCTGCTGGGCACCAACAGCACCAACGCGGCGCTCAAGTACCTGATGAAGCAGCTGCCCTACGACCAGGACACGGCCTTCGCGCCCGTGGCCTACCTCGGCTCGGTGCCACTGATGGTGGCGGTCAACAACGACCTGCCGGTCAAGACGCTGAAGGACCTGGTCGAGATGGCCAAGGCCAAGCCCGGCCAGGTCAGCGTGGCCTATGCCAGCACCTCGCAACAGGTGTCCTCGGCCATGCTGGCCAGCATGGCCGGCGTGCAGTTCAACAACATCCCCTACAAGAGCGGCCCGGCCGCCATGACCGACCTGATCGGCGGCCAGGTGATGGTCTTCACCGCCGACTTCGCCGTCACCGTGCCACAGCACAAGGGAGGCAAGATCCGCGGCCTGGCCGTGACCTCGTCCAAGCGCGCCGCCGCCGTGCCCGAACTGCCCACGGTCAACGAGGCCCTGGGCCTGAAGGACTACGAGCTGACCGCCTACTTCGCCGCCTTCGCGCCGGCCGGCACCCCGGCCGAAGCCATCAACAAGCTCAACGCCGCCCTCAACGCGGCCGCGACCAGCAAGGACATCGTCGACAAGTTCTCGCCCAACGGGTTTGCCGCCGACCCGGGCACGCCCCAGCAACTGGGCGAGCGCAACCGGCTGGAAACCGCCAAGTGGGCCAAGGCCATCCGCGAGGCCAAGATCGAACCGCAGTGACGCCGCCCCTGGCGAAACCTGACCGCACCCACCCGCCTCCTGGCGGGTTTTTTGCGCCCCGTGCCGGCGGCCCTCGATCGAATGTCCTACTGCCCGGGACAAAATGTTCCATTGACAGGACATTGACCCGCTCACACACTGCGACACAGGTTGGCGTGTGCACCTGCACACACCCTTGGCAGCCTCAACGAGCACTGTGTCACACCCCGATCACGCCCCCGGCGCACCACCTTATCCACGCCTGTTCGAGCCACTGCGGCAGAGCGGCCTGCGACTGAAGAACCGCATCGCCCACGCATCCATCTCGACCCGCCTGGGCACCCCCGGGCGGCTGTCGGACGGCTACCTGGCCTACTGCCGCACACGGGCGCGCGGCGGCGCCGCCCTGCTGGTGACCGAACCGCTGGGCCTGCACCCCGGCCAGGGCGCGGCCCGTCTGGCGACCTGGCACGACAGCCATGTGCCCGACCTGCGGCGCCTGTCGGAAGCGGTCGAGTCTCACGGCTGCCGCCTGATCGGCCAGGTCCAGGACCCGGGCCGCGGCCGCCACGTGCCCGGGCGCGGTCACGCCACGCTGGCGCCCAGCGCCCTGCCCGACGACCTCAGCGGCACCATGCCGCGCGCCATGAGCACGGCCGAGGTCCGCGACTGGGTGGCGATGGTGGCCGAGCGCGCCTGGCGCCTGCAGCGCGCCGGCTTCTCGGGCATCGAGCTGTCGGCCTGCCACGGCCACCTGTTCCACCTCTTCCTGTCACCGCGCGCCAACCGACGCGAGGACGGCTACGGCGGCGACGCCGCGGGCCGCAGCCGCTGGCTGGTGGAGATGGTCAACGCGGTGCACGCCGCCTGCGGCGAGCACTTCGCGGTGGGCCTGAAGCTGCCCGGCGACGACGGCCTGCCCGACAGCATCCCGCCGGCCGAGGCCGAGCGCCTGCTCGCGGCCCTGCTGGACGGCTGCCGGCCCGACTACCTGGCCTTCGCCCAAGGCGCCCATGCCCGCACGCTGGAGATGCACCTGCCCGACGCCGCCGGCCCGCGCCTGCCCTACGCCGGGCTGATCCGCAGCTTGGCGCAACAAGCACGCGGCGTGCCGGTGATGGCGCTGGGCCGCATCACCGACCCGGCCGAAGCCGAGGCCCTGCTGGCCGACCCGGCCATCGCCCTGATCGGCCTGGGCCGCCCGCTGATCACCGATGCGCAATGGCCCCACAAGGCCGCGGCCGGTCGGGCCGCGGCCATCCGCGCCTGTGTCTCGTGCAACACCTGCTGGCGCACCATCGTGTCGGACCGCCCCATCGCCTGCGACAACAACCCGGCCCTGGCCTTGGGGGTCGAGGACGAGCCCTTGCCCCCGGCCACCACACCGCGCCACGTGGTGGTGGTGGGTGCCGGCATCGCCGGCCTGGAGGCCGCCTGGGTGGCGGCCGCGCGCGGCCACCGCGTGAGCCTGCTGGGCGCCAGCGCCGAGGTGGGTGGCCAGACCCGGCTCACGGCCACGCTGCCGGCCCTGCAGTCGCTCTCCAGCATCTTCGACCACCAGTTGTTACAGGCCCAGGCGCATGGTGTGGCGCTCCACCTGGGCCGCGCGGCCAGCGCCGACGACGTGCTGGCGCTGGCGCCCGATCTGGTGCTGCTGGCCACCGGCGCCACGCCGCTGTGGCCGCTGGAATTGCCCGCCACGCTGCAGGCCGACGGCCTGGTGCCGGACCTGCCCACCCTGTGCACACAACTGGCGCACCTGCACCGGCGGCAGCCAGGCACCGCCGTGGTCTGGGACCTGGACCCGGTGGAAGCCACCTACGCCGTGGTCGAACGCCTGGCCGCGCTGTTCGAGCGGGTCGTGCTGCTCACACCTTTTGACGCCATCGCGCGGGACTGCAGCCTGGTCACCCGCCAGAGCGTGCTGCGCCGCCTGCACCACGCTGGCGTGGTGGTCCACACCCAGGTGCTGCCACGCTGGCGCGACGATTTCGAGGACAGCGCCGCGCTGGACATCGAGAGCGTGTACGGTGGTCCGGCCGGGCGCATCGAGGCCGTGGCGCTGCTGACCTACGCCACGCCCCGGCGGCCCAACGACGCGCTGCTGGCGCCGCTGCGCGCCGCCGGCCTGGTGGTGCACACGCTGGGCGACTGCCACCAGCCGGGCGACACGATGTCGGCCACGGCGCAGGGATTTCAAGCAGGGAGAACCGCATGAGCCCCGGTGCCCCACAGGCACCACCAGGGGCCGCACCCACCCCTTTTTCGGAGAAGACCATGAACACACCGCTTGCCTCGACCCCGGCCACCGCGCGCCGCCGCACCCTGGCCCGGCTGCTGGCCCTGCCGCTGATGGGCGCCGGCCTGCTCGGCAGCGCCTGGGCCGCCGACTGGCCGACCCGCCCGGTCACCTGGGTCAACCCCTTTGCCGCCGGCTCGGCGGTCGACGTGGTGGCCCGCATCATTGCCCAGAAGGTGGCGGCCAACACCGGCCAGGGCATGAACGTGGACAACAAGACCGGTGCCAGCGGCAACATCGGCACCGACTTCGCGGCCCGCGCGCGCCCCGACGGCCACACCATCCTGCTGGGCTCGCCCGGCACCATGGCGATCAACCCCTACCTGTTCGCCAAGCTGCCTTACGACGCGCTCAAGGACTTCACGCCCATCAGCCAGCTGGTGTCGTTTCCACAGGTGGTGGTGACCAGCCCCAAGCAGCCCTTCAAGACCGTGCCCGAGCTGATCGCCACGGCCAAGGCCCAGCCCGACAAGCTCGCCCACGCCTCATCGGGCCCGGGCACGACCTCGCACCTCGTGATGGAGCTCATCAAGGCCGACGCCGGCATCCGCTTGACCCACGTGGGCTACCGCGGCGGCGCGCCGGCCATGCAGGCGGTGATGGCCGGCGAGGTGCAGGCCGGCGTCGAGGGCCTGCCCTCGCTGGTGGGCCAGATCAAGGCCGGCAGCGTGGTGCCCCTGGCCGTCACCTCGGCCGCACGCTCGCCGCAACTGCCGCAGGTGCCGGCGATGTCGGAGTTCATCCCCGGCTTCGACGCCACCGCCTGGATCGTGCTGATGGCCCCGGCCGGCACCCCGGCCGACGTGGTGGCCCGCATCCATGCCGAGGTGAAGAAGGCGCTGGACGACCCGGGCGTGCGCCAGCAGCTGGAAGCCCAGGGCGCCACGGTGGTGGGCGCCACCCCGGCCGACACCGCCAGCTTCCACGTCCGGGAAATGGCCAAGTTCAAGCGCGCGGTCGAGATCTCGGGCGCCAAGGCGGAGTGAGGGTGGGTGCTCAGCCGAGCGCCTGCGCCACGCGCCAGCCCAGCCCGAACGCCTGGGCCAGGCCGTTGCCCGGCAGGTAGCCGTCGGCGCCCAGGCCCGAGAGGCCGGCCGCGCAGCCGCCGGCGGCAAACACACCGGGCAGCGGGCGCTGGTCGGTGCCCAGCACCGCGCCGTGTGCGTCGGTCAGCAGCCCGCCCTGGGTGTGCGACAGCGCGCCGGTGACCCACGATGCCTTGTAGGGCGGACGCAGCGCACGCGCAAAACCACGCCGCCCCAGGGCGTCGCTGGCCGCACCCTGGGCGCACTGGGCCACGGTGTCCAGCGTGGCCTGCAGCGCCTCGGCGTCCACCCCGGCTTGGGCGGCCAGCGCGGCCACGCTGTCGGCCGCCATCACGCGCCCGGCGGCCACGGCCTGCTGGTAGGCCGAGTGGTTGCCCAGCTGCGCTTCGATGGCGGCGTCGAACACCTCCAGCGCCACGCCGCCAGGCTGGGCCAGCACCCAGGGCGCCAGCGCCGAGGGGCCGACGTCCTCGCGCACGAAACGTTGCCCGTCGCGGTTGAGCATGACACCGCCCAGCGTGGGGATGGACATGCCCAGGCGCGTGGCACCGCCGAGGTGGGTGTGGCCCTGGCCCTGGTAGCCGTCCATGCCCCACAACTGAGCGCCCCAGGCCAGGCCCAGCGCCAGGGTGCTGCCGTTGTTGGTGGGCGAGCCGTTGTGCAGCGCGCCGGCCATGCCCGGAATGAAGCGCGCGACCAGCTCGGCGTTGGCGCCAAAGCCACCGCCGGCCAGCACCAGCTGGCGGGCGCGCCGCTCGTTGCCTGCGGCAGCACCGAGCACAAAACCGTCGGCCCGGCGCTCTACCGACACCGCCTCGGGCCACCAGGTGATGCCAGCGTGGTCGCGCAGTGCGCCCCGGAACCAGGCGTGGAAGGCTGCGCCCGAGGCCGGCGTGACGCTGTGAAAACGCAGGGCGCTGTGGCCGGGCGCGGGCATGTCGGGCAGCCAGCGCAGCGGAGCGGCGCAGCCGTCGAGCAGGAAGGCCGTCACCTCCGGCAGCGCGTGCGCCACCGACTCGGCAATGTGTTCGTTGACCGCCCCGGGGGCAAAGTCGCGCACGTCCTGCAGCCAGCGCTGCGGGCCATCGTCGGTCACCCCGCCAGCGCACTGCAGCCGCGAGCCCGCGGCCGGGAACAGCCCACCGCTGATGGCGAAGTTGTTGGCCTGGTCGGACGTGGGGTCGCAAAGCAGGACCGACAGGCCACGCGCGGCAGCGGCCAAGGCCACCAGCATGCCGGCGGCGCCGGCACCGAGGATGGCGACATCGACATCCCCCTCGGGAGCGGGCACGGCATCAGGGTGTGGGGTCTTCATGCACCCATGCTCGCACAGCCCAGGCAGGCCGTGGCGCCCAGGACCCAAACTCGGGCACCGGGCGGGGTTACAGTGTCGGATACCCACCTGCGTTGCCCTTGCCCCTCGCCCCCATGTCCCACGTTCCTGCCCCCTCTTCCGGTGCCGACTACGAGCACATGTTCGACCTCGCGCCCGTGTCCCTCTGGCTGGAGGACTACAGCGGCATCAAGCGGCTGTTCGACGGCTGGCGCGCGGAAGGCGTGACCGATCTGGCCGACATGTTCGCGCGGCAGCCCGAGCGCCTGGCCCAGGTGGCCGCCGCGCCCATGGTGCTGCGGGTCAACCGCCGCACGCTGGAGATGTTCGAGGCCGCCGACCAGGAAGAGCTGGTGGGCCAGCTCAGCAAGGTCTTCGGCGACGACACCCTGCAGCAGTTCGGCCAGGAGATGGTGCAGCTGTGGGAGGGTGGCACCGGCTTCAGCAGCCCCTCGGTCAACTACAGCCTCGGCGGTCGCCGCATGAACGTCGAGGTGCAGGCCCGCGTGCTCGAAGGGCACGAGGCGCACTGGGACCGCGTGCTGGTGTCACTGCAGGACGTGACCGAACGGGTGCAGGCCACCGCCCGGCTGCAGGCCAGCGAGGCCTACGCCCACAACCTGTTCCGCTTCTCGCCGGTGTCGCTGTGGGTCGAGGACTTCAGCGCCGTGCGCCGGCTGATGGACGAGGTGCGCGCGCAGGGCATCGAGGACCTGCGGACCTTCATCAACGTGCACCCCGAATTCGTCACGCGCTGCATGCACGAGATCCGCGTGATCGACGTCAACCAGCAGACGCTGCGCATGTTCGGCGCGGCCGACCGCGACACCCTGCTGCGCCAGATCGACAAGGTCTTCCGCGGCGAGATGCACGACTCCTTCGCCGAACAGCTGATCGACCTCTGGAAGGGCCAGACCTTCCAGCAGCGCGAGGTGGTCAACTACTCGCTGGCCGGCAACCTCATGCACGTGCACATGCAGTTCGGCGTGCTGGCCGGGCACGAGGTCGGCTGGGACCTGGTGCTGGTGTCGCTGGTCGACATCACCGCGCGCAAGAAGGCCGAGGCCTACCTGGAGTACCTCGGCAAACACGACACCCTGACCAAGCTGCGCAACCGCACCTTCTACATCGAGGAGCTCAACCGCCTCTCACGCAAGGGCCCGTGGCCGGTGAGCGTGCTGGCGATCGACCTCAACGGCCTGAAGAACGCCAACGACAGCAACGGCCACGCGGCCGGCGACGCCCTGCTGCGGCGCGCTGGCGAGGTCCTGTCCAAGGCCGTGGCCGAGCCGGCCTGCGCGGCGCGCATCGGCGGCGACGAGTTCATGGTGCTGCTGCCGGGCACCGAACGCGCCGGCGCCGAGCGCCTGAAGGAACACATCGACTCGATGCTGGAACTCAACAACCAGTTCTACCCCGGCCAGACGCTGAGCTTCGCCATCGGCATCGCCACCTGCACCCACGCGGGCGACCTGGAACTCACCTGCCAGTCCGCCGACCGCGAGATGTACGCCGCCAAGGCGCAGTACTACGCCAGCCAAAAAATCGAGAGACGCAAAAGCTAGGCCGAAGCCACTCCCGCAGGCTTGAAGCGGTCAAACCGGGGGACACCGCCGGGCCGGCTCTGCCGGACGGCTGGTGTCGCCCCTTGAGGGGGATGCGGCCACACGCAGTGGGCAAGCGACGGGGTGGGCCATTCAGGTCACAGTGCCGAGGGACCACGGCACGAACTCGTTCTGCCCGTAGCCGTGGATTTCGCTGCGCGTGCGCTCGCCCGAGGCCACGCGAAGCATCTGCTGGAACAGGCGCTCGCCCACGGCGTCTATGCTGTCCACGCCGTCGATGATGCCGCCGCAGTTGAGGTCGATGTCGTCGGCCTGGCGCTGCCACAGCGCGGTGTTGGTGCCCAGCTTGAGCGAGGGCGTGGGCGCGCAGCCGTAGGCCGAGCCGCGCCCGGTGGTGAAGCAGATCAGGTTGGCGCCGCCGGCCACCTGACCGGTGGCCGAGACCGGGTCGTAGCCCGGCGTGTCCATGAAGACCAGGCCCTTGGCGTGCACCGGCTGGGCGTATTCGCACACCGCCACCAGCGGCGTGCTGCCGCCCTTGGCGATGCCGCCGAGTGACTTCTCCAGCACCGTGGTCAGGCCACCGGCCTTGTTGCCGGCCGAGGGGTTGTTGTCCATGGCGGCGCCGTGGCGCGCGCAGTGGTCTTCCCACCAGCGGATGCGGTCGACCAGGCGCTGACCCACGTCGGGCGTGACGGCGCGGCGGGTGAGCAGGTGCTCGGCGCCGTAGATCTCGGGCGTCTCGGACAGGATGGCGGTGCCGCCGTGGCGCACCAGGCGGTCCACCGCCGCGCCCAGGGCCGGGTTGGCCGAGATGCCGGAGTAGCCGTCGGAGCCGCCGCACTGCAGGCCCACCACCAGGTGGCTGGCGGGCACGGGCTGGCGCGTCACGGCGTTGGCCTCGGGCAGCATGGCCGCGACGGCCGCGATGCCCTGGGCCACCGCCCGCGCCGTGCCCCCGGCGTCCTGGATGTTGAGCGTGCGCAGGCGCGCGCCGCTGTGCAGGCCCTCGGCGTCCAGCCACTGGTCGATCTGGTTGGTCTCGCAGCCCAGGCCCACCACCAGCACGGCGGCGAAATTGGCGTGGGTGGCGTAGCCCGCCAGCGTGCGGCGCAGCACCAACAGGCCTTCGCCACGCGCGTCGATGGCGCAGCCTTCGCCGTGGGTCAGGGCGACCACGCCATCGACCTGCTCGAAACCGGCCAGGGCCTCGGGCCGGATGTCGCGGCGGAAGTGGTCGGCGATGGCGCGTGCCACCGTGGCCGAGCAGTTGACCGAGGTCAGCACGCCGATGTAGTTGCGCGTGGCCACGCGGCCATCGGCGCGCACGATGCCCATGAAGCTGGCGGGCGCATCGGCCGGCGTGACCGGCGCCGCGTCCTGCGAAAACGCGTAGTCGCGGGTGAAGTCGCCCACCGCCAGGTTGTGGGTGTGCACGTGCTGGCCGGCCGCGATGGGCTGGGTGGCGAAACCAATGACCTGGCCGTAGCGGCGCACCGCCTCGCCGGGGGCGATGGCGCGCGCCGCGAGCTTGTGGCCCGGAGGGATCAGGCCCGAGACCACCACCGCCTCGCCCGGGATGGCGGTGCCGCCCAGCAATTGGGTGCGGGCGATCAGCACATCGTCGGCCGGGTGCAGGCGGATGACGGGGGAGAGCGTGGTGGTGTTCATGGGGCAGGGGCTTGGGCGGCGAGAAAGTCGCTGACCTCGGACAGGGAAGGCATGCCGGCGATGGCGCCGCGCCCGCGCACCGACAGCGCGGCGGCGGCGTTGGCGATGGGCAGGGCGTCGGGCAGGGCCAGGCCACGCGCCAGGGCGGCGGCCAGCGCCCCGGTGAAGGTGTCGCCGGCGCCGACGGTGTCGGTCACCGGCACGGTCCAGCCGTGCACACGGTGGGGCGCCAGGCCAGGGCGGAACAGCAACACGCCATCCTTGCCCAGCGTCACGACCACCGCACCCACGCCCAAGGCCAGCAGCGCCTGGGCCGCGGCGGCCGGATCGGCCTCCGGAGGCAGACCGGCCAGCAGGTTGACCTCGGTCTGGTTGGGCGTGAGCACGTCCACCAGCGGCGCCAGCCCGGGTGGCAGCGGCTGCGCCGGCGCCGGGTTGAGCAGGGTCAGGGCGCCGCCCGCGCGGGCGCTGCGAAAGGCTTCGGTCACCGCGTCCAGCGGCACCTCGAAGGAGGCGACGGTGACGCGGCAGGCGTCCACGTACGGCGCCGCCGCGCGCACCTGGGCGGCGTCCAGGCCGGCGTTGGCGCCGGGGCTGACCACGATGCTGTTGTCGCCATCGGGGTAGGTGAAGATCTGGGCGACGCCGCTGGGCTCGTTCGCGGCCTGGGCCACCGCGTCGGTGACGATGCCCTCGCGCGCCCACAGCGCCAGCGCCATGCGGCCGAAGTCGTCGCGGCCGATGCGGGCCACCACGGCCACCCGGGCGCCCTGGCGCGCCGCCGCCACGGCGGCGTTGCTGCCCTTGCCACCGGGCCCGACCTCGAAGCCATGGCCCATGAGGGTTTCACCACGCAAGGGCGGGCGCGCCACGCGCGAGGTCAGGTCGGCGTTCCAGCTGGCGACCACCACCACATCAGGATTCATGCGAAAGTTCCTTGAAGAGGGGCCCGCCGCCGGGCCGCCCCAAGGCGAGGCCCGCACCCCCTCGGGGCTGAGGGCTGCGGCTCCAAGCCTGCCTGCGCAGGCTTGGACAGCCCGAAGAGGCGCTGACTCCGGCAGCGCCGCGGCCTGCAAGGCCAGCGACCCGCGCCGCGGTGGAGCGTGGGGGCCTCATTTCACGCCATAGCCCATGGTTTGGGGCAGCCACAAAACGATTTGCGGAAAGAGTGTGAGCGCCAGCAGCAGCATGAGCAGCATGACGATGAACATCCAGCCCTCCTTCATCATCTCGCCGATGGGGATGCCGGTCAGCGCCTTCGTGACGAACAGCAGCATGCCGAACGGGGGATGGATCAGGCCGATCATCATGTTGAGCACCACCAGCACGCCGAAGTGCACCAGGTCGATGCCCAGCAGGGCCACCGCCGGCAGCAGCATGGGCACGAAGACCAGCAACAGCACCGAGACGTCGAGGAAACAGCCCAGCACCAGGAACATGACGTTGACCAGCAGCAGGAAACCGATGCGGCCCAGGTCCATGCTGTCGACCCACTGCGCCATGGCCTGCGGCACGCCCTCGGCGGTGAAGGCGTAGTTGAGCATGAAGGAGCCGGCCAGGATCAGGGTGATGACGGCGCTGCCACGGGTGGACTCCATCACCACGCCCCAGAAGCTGCGCCAGGTCAGCGCGCGGTAGACCACGCCGGCCAGGATCAGGGCGTGCAGCGCGGCCACGGCGGCGGCCTCGGTGGGCGTGAAGGCGCCCGAATAGATGCCACCGAGCAGCACCACCGGCATGGACAGCGGCAGCGCGCCACGGAACAGGATGGGCGGCCAGTCCTTGAGGGGGATCTTGTCCTCGCGTGGCATGTTGCGTTTGACGGCGATGAAATGCACCACGGTCATCATCAGCGTCGCCATCAGCACGCCCGGGACCACGCCGGCCAGGAACAGCGCCCCCACCGAGGCGCCGGACACCAGCGCGTAGATCACCATGGGGATGGACGGCGGGATGATGGGGCCCAGTGTGGCGCTGGCCACCACCACGGCACCGGCGAAGCCCCGGCTGTATTCGGGCTTCTTGAGCATTTGCTTGATGGTCACCAGGCCGGGGCCGGCGGCGTCGGCGATGGCACTGCCGCTCATGCCCGAGAAGATCACGCTGACCAGGATGTCGACCTGGGCCAGGCCGCCCCGCATGCGGCCCACCAGGATGCGGCAGAAGTCGAAGATGCGTTCGCTCACGGTGCCGGCGTTCATGATGTTGGCGGCGAACACGAACAGCGGCACCGCCAGCAGCACGTAGCTGTTGTAGAGGCCGTTGCTGACCTGCTCGGCCACCAGGCCCAGGTCTTGCCGTTTGACCAGCAGGTAGGCCACGCCGGAGGCGAGCATGGAGAAGCCGATGGGCATGCGCAGCAGCATGCCCAGCACGAGCACCCCCGCGAGAATGAGAATTCCGAGCGACATTGCAAACGACCTTTGACAGGCAAGAAGGAGGCGCCACAGCGGACGCCCGGGATCACAGGCGCAGTTCGGCTTCGAGGCCCTTGCCCTGCAGGGCGGTCCAGATGGCCCAGGCGGCGCGCAGCACCAGGCCGATCAGCAGCAGCACGAAGGGCAGGAAGACCCACATGAAAGGAATGCCCAGCACCGGCGTGCCTTCACGCTGCATGAAGTGGACGTAGTCCCAGCTGGCGGGGATGGCCACCGCCGCCAGGCCGCCCACCATCAGGTGGCCGACGATGCGCATGACCAGGCGGGCGCGTTGGCCCACGCTGTTCCACACGAGGTCGAAGACCACGTGCTCGCGTTCGGGCACCACCGCCGCCGCCGCCCACAGGATCACCCACACATAGAGGATGACCGCCGCCTCGTCGGTCCAGGGCAGCGGCTGGTTGAAGCCGAAGCGCGCCACGATCTGGACGATGAAGACCCCGAACAGGATCAGGAACAGGCCGCCGCCCAGGGCATTGGCGGCCCGGATGCACCAGCGTTCCATGTCACTTGACGGCGTTGATGCGCTCGATCAGGCCCTTGGGCCAGACCTTGGCGTACTCGGAGTTCAGGTAGACCTGCTGCACGTGGCTGCGGAAGGCGGCCTGGTCGGGCGTGGTCACCTGCAGGCCCTGCTGCTTGAAGAAGTCGATGATCTGACCCTCTTCCTTGATGCGGTTCTCGTTGTTGTACTGCGCGGCGGCCGTGGCCGCGGCCTGCACCTTCTGCTTCTGGGCCGGCGTGAGCGCGTTCCAGGTCTTGTTGGCGATGGACAGGAAGATGCCGTCGACCAGGTGGTTGGTCAGCACGATCTGCTTGGTCACTTCGTAGAACTTGGCCGAGCGCACCGAAGGCAGCGGGTTGTCCTGGCCGTCGATGGTGCCGGACTTCAGGCCCAGGTAGACCTCGCCAAAGGCCAGCGGCGTGGCGGTCGCGCCCAGGGCCTCGCCCAGGAACAGCCACTCCTTGGAGCCCGGCATGCGCAGCTTGACGCCCTTGAGGTCGGCCGGCGTGCGCACGTTGCGGGTTTCGCGCAGGTTGACCTGGCGGGTGCCCAGGTAGACGGTGGACAACACGGTCACGTCCATCTTCTCGGACACGGTCTTGAACAGCTCCTGGCCGATGGGGCCGTTGAACACCTTCTGCTGCTGCTGCGGGTCCTGGATCACATAGCCGGCGGTGAAGATGGAGAACTCGGGCACCAGCTTGGCGATGTCAAAGGCCGAGATGCTGGACAGCTCGAGGTTGCCGCGCGCCATGGCGGCCGGCTCGGTGCCCTGCTTGAACAGCGAGGCGTTGAGGTTGATCTGGACATCGAACTCGCCCGGCGCGCTCTTGTCCAGCGCGTCCTTGAACACCGTCCACATCTTGGCGTGCCAGTCGTCGGGCACGGCCGGGGTGGAGATGCGCAGCGGCACCTTGGTCTGGGCCTGGGCGATGGGCGCCATCAGACCGCTGAGGGCCAGGGCGGAAGCGGTGGCCAGCAGGCCGCGGCGGATCAGGGAAGGGGTCATGTCTGTCTCCTGGTGGTTGTGGTGACGGGGCGAAACGGGAAGGGGAAGCGGGATTCTCAGTCGATCTCGGGGTCCAGCGCCAAGGCCTGGATGCGGCGGCGCAATTCGGGCTGCTCGGCCGGCGTGACGGCCACCAGCGGCGCGCGCACCGTGAGCCAGGCGGCGTTGCCGTCGCGTTCGGCCATCACGGTCTTGAGCGCGGGCATCAGCGAGAAGCCGTCGAACACGGTCAGGATCTCCTTGACGCGCGCCAGGTCGCGCGCCGCGCCCGGACCGTCGGGATCGGCCACCAGGCGGTGCACCAGGCGGGGCACGAAGTTGGCCAGGCCGCTGATGGCGCCGGTGCTGCCCTCGCGGCCCAGGGCCGGCAGGTCGGGCTCGAAGCCGACGTAGACCGTCAGGTCCTTCATGAAGGCGGCCGCCAGCGCCAGCGAATGGGCCTGGTCGCACTGGCTGTCCTTGATGCCCAGGATGTGTTGCGGGTAGGCCTGGAACAGGCTGCGGATCACATGCTGCGACAGCGGCACGCCCGTGACCTGGGGGATGTGGTACAGGTAGACCGCCAGGCCCGGCGACATGGACTGGTCCATGATCTGGCGGAAGCTGTCGATGATGCCCTGGTCGGACACGCCCTTGAAGTAGAAGGGCGCCAGGATCAGGCAGCCGTGCACGCCCAGCGCGGTGGCGTGGCGGGTGAGGGCCACGGTCTCGGGCACGGCGGTGCAGCTGGTGCCGACGATGATGCGCTCGGCCGGCACGCCCCGGGCGATCAGGCCCTCGACCGCGGCCATGCGCTCGGCCACCGAAAACGACGGTCCCTCGCCGGTGGTGCCGAAGGCGGTGACACCGCCACAGCCCGAGGCCAGCAGGTGCAGCGCGTGGGCGGCGAAGGCGTCGAGGTCGATGTTCTGCGCCGCGTCCAGCGGCGTCAGCATGGCGGTCCAGATGCCGACGAAGGGCTTTTTCTTGGAAGGGGTGTTCATGTCGTGGTGGTGGTTTGCGATGACCACGGCAGGGTGGGCCGTGGCAGTCCGAGCACGCGGCGGCGCGCGCTCTCGATGTGGTGACCCAGGCGGTCGGCCACCGCCGTGGCGTCGCGGCGGCGCAGCGCCTCGATGAACCACAGGTGTTCTTCCATGGCGGCGAGCAGGATGTCGGCCGAGAGGCTGGAGTTCTCGAACTTGATCAGGCGCACGCGCAGGCTGTTGATGCGGTAGATCTCGGAGATCAGCGCGTTGCCCATGGCGTCGATCATGTGCTCGTGCAGGCCCCAGTCGACCTGGGTGGCCTCGGCCAGCAGGGCCTCGTCGATGGGGCCGCTGCGCGCGCGCTCGACGATGGAGCGGTGTTCGGCCTCGATCTGCGCCAGCTCGGCGTCGCTGGCCTCCTGGGCGAAGCGTATGGCCGACTCGCGCTCCAGCAGCAGGCGCAGCTCGAAGGCGTTCTTGATCAGCTTGACGTCCACCTGCGCCACCTGCAGCCCCCGCTGGGGCACGGTCTGCAGCAGGCCTTCGGCCTCCAGGCGCGGGATCAGTTCGCGCACCGCGCCCAGCGGCATGCCCAGCAGCTGCATCAGCTCGCGCTGCGAGATGAACTGGCCCGGGCGGATCTGCGCCCGCACGATCTGCTCGCGGAAGTTTTCGTAGGCCTGCACGCGCAGGCTGGGCATGCGGGCGGTGCTCATTGACGCACCACGCCCTTGCGCAGCAGCAGGTTGCCGTAGGGCCGGCCTTCGCCGGTGCGCAGGATCACGAAGGCGCTTTGCGCAGCGGCGTAGAAGGCGTGGCGCTCCAGGCCCTGCGCGGGCGCTTCGCCGGCCTCGGCCAGCAGCGCCTGGAAAGCCGCCACCGGCGGCGGCACCGCGCCCGGCTCGCCCACCACTTCCATGAAACGGGTGGGCGCAGGCTCGAAATCGTCCACCGGCAAGACCGCCAGCACGGCCGCCAGCGCCGCCGGTGCATCGGCGCCCGGCAGCTGCACCAGACGCGCGCCACCGGCCGCCGCCACCCGCGCGGCGGGGAAGTTGGCGTCCACGATGGCCACGTCGTCACCATGGCCCATGCTGGCCAGCGCAAACAGGGCGTCGGGCGTGAGCAGCGGGGGCAGGTGTTTGAGCATAGCGGCGGGGCCTGAACCTAGGGTAAGCACGGTGGGTCAACTGATTGACGTACTGACATGTTAGTTTGATACTAGCTGACCATTCACAGTAGAAACCCTGACAACCCCTCACCCCAGCCGCCCCGCGACAGGCGGCCCGACATGACACCCTCCCCTTCACCGACCTCTTCCCTCCCTGGCATCGCCCTGGGTGGCGCCGCCCTGGGCAACCTGTTTGCCCCGGTGGCCGAGGCGGATGCACAAGGCCTGCTGCACACCGCCTGGGCCGACGGCTGCCGCCATTTCGACACCGCCCCCCACTACGGGCACGGCCTGAGCGAACACCGGCTGGGCCACGCGCTGCGCGGCCAGCCGCGCGACGGCTTCGTGCTGTCGAGCAAGGTCGGCCGCGTGCTCACCCCCAGCGCCCAGGTGCCGCGCGAGCAGCACGGCTACGTCGACGGCCTGCCCTTTGTGCAGCACTGGGACTTCAGCGCCGCCGGCATACGCCGCAGCGTGGAGGACAGCCTGCAGCGCCTGGGCCTGGCCCGGCTGGACACCGCCTACCTGCACGACATCGACGCCACCACCCAGGGCGCGCACGCGCCCCAGGTGCTGCGCCAAGTGCTGGACGAGGCCCTGCCCGCGCTGCGCCAGCTGCAGCGCGAAGGCCTGGTGGGCGCCATCGGCCTGGGCGTGAACGACCACCAGATCGTGCTCGACGTCTTGCGCCACGCCGACCTCGACACCCTGCTGCTGGCCGGCCGCTACACCCTGCTGGACCACAGCGCCCTGCCCGCGCTGCTGCCCGAATGCCAGCGCCGCGGCGTGCGCGTGGCCCTGGGCGGGCTGTTCAACTCCGGTCTGCTGGCCACCGGCACCCGCCAGGGCACGCCCACCTTCAACTACGCGCCCGCCGCCCAGGCCTGGGTGGCGCGCACCGCACACATCGAAGACCTGTGCGACGCCCACGGCGTGCCGCTGCGCGCCGCCGCCCTGCAGTTCGCCCGTGCCCACCCCGCCGTGCACACGCTGGTGCTGGGCGCGCGCCATGTGGACGAGTGGCACGACGGCCTGGCCATGTTGCGCCACCCCATTCCCGCTGTGTTCTGGGCGGCCCTGCGCCGCGCCGGCCTGCTGCCCGAGGAGGCCCCCACGCCATGATCGACGCCCATTTCCACAGCTGGCAGCTGGCACGGGGCGACTACGGCTGGCTCACGCCGGCCCTGGGGCCCATCCACCGCGACGTGGCCGTGACCGACTGGTGGGCCGAGGCGTCGCCCCACGGCATGGCGGCCGGCGTGCTGGTGCAGGCCGCGCCCACCGAGGCCGAGACCAGCCACCTGCTGGCGCTGGCCGATGCCCACGCGCAGGTGCTGGGCGTGGTGGGCTGGGTCGACTGGCTGGCGCCCGACGCGCCGGCGCGCATCGCCGCGCTGGCCCGCCACCCCAAACTCAAGGGCCTGCGCCCCATGCTGCAGGACATCGCCGACCCCGACTGGATCCTGCAGCCCGCGCTCACGCCCTGCCTGCGGGCCATGGCCGAGCACGGGCTGGTCTTCGACGCCCTGGTCCAGCCGCGCCACCTGCCACGCCTGCTGGCCCTGCACCAGCGCCACCCGGCGCTGAGGGTGGTGATCGACCACGCCGCCAAGCCCGACATCGCCCACGGCCAGTGGCAACCCTGGGCCGAGGAGATGGCCCGGCTGGCGCGCGAGACCCCCTGGGCCTGCAAGCTCTCGGGCCTGCTGACCGAGTGTGGCCCGGCGCCCCGCCCCGACGCCGCGCGCCGCTGGGCGCGCCACGTGCTGGACCACTTTGGCCCCACGCGGGTGGTCTGGGGCAGCGACTGGCCGGTGCTGCAGCTCGCCAGCGACTACACGCCCTGGTGGCAAGAGACCCAGGCCCTGCTGGCCCACCTGAGCCCCGACGAACGCGCCGCGGTGCTGGGCGGCAACGCCCGCCGCCTCTACCAACTCCCCCCTTCCGACAACCCCACGCCATGACCCCGACCGTCCCAGACCACCTGTCCCACAGCCTGCCCCACGACCACGCCCAGGCCACCTTGATCGGCCGCCTGTGGCAACCCGGCGTGGGCGCCCTGCCCGTGGCCGTGTTCCAGCAGCAATTGTTCGACCTCTCGCCCCTGGCCCCGACCACCAGCCAGCTGCTGGAGCGCGAGGCGCCCGCGCTGGACGTGGCCCAGGCCCTGGCCGCCGGGCGCCTGCGCCCCCTGGCCGACCTGGCCGCCGTGCTGGCCAACAGCCACGAGGCCCAGCGCGACACCACCCGCCCCTGGCTGCTGGCGCCTTGTGACCTCCAGGTCGTCAAGGCCAGCGGCGTGACCTTCATCGCCAGCCTGCTGGAGCGCGTGATCGAGGAGCAGGCGCGCGGCGACGCGGGCCGCGCCGAGGGCATACGCCAGGCGCTGGGCGACATCCTGGGCACCGACCTGAGCCAGATCGTGCCCGGCTCGCCCGAGGCGGCCGAGGTCAAGCGCGTGCTGCTGGAGCGCGGCGCCTGGTCGCAGTACCTGGAGGTGGGTCTGGGTCCGGACGCCGAGATCTTCACCAAGGCGCCCGTGCTGGCCGCCGTGGGCAGCGGCGCCGATGTGGGCATCCACCCCGGCTCGCACTGGAACAACCCCGAGCCCGAGGTGGTGCTGGCCGTCAACAGCCGCGGTCAGACCGTGGGCGCGGCCCTGGGCAACGACGTCAACCTGCGCGACTTCGAGGGCCGCAGCGCCCTGCTGCTGGGCAAGGCCAAGGACAACAACGGCTCCTGCGCCATCGGCCCCTTCATCCGCCTGTTCGACGCCCACTTCGGCATCGCCGACGTGCGCCAGGCCACGCTGCGCCTGGGCATCACCGGCGAAGACGGTTTTGCCTGGCAGGCCCAGGGCGACATGGCCACCATCAGCCGCGACCCGCTGGACATCGTGGCCCAGGCCATCAACGCCAACCACCAGTACCCCGACGGCTTCATGCTGTTCCTGGGCACCATGATCGCGCCGACCCAGGACCGGCGCGGCCCCGGCCAGGGCTTCACCCACGAGGTGGGCGACGTGGTGACGGTGCACACCCCCTGCCTGGGCACCCTGGTCAACCGCGTGCGCCACAGCTGCGACGTCGCGCCGTGGCGTTACGGCATCGCCGCACTGATGCAGCAGCTCGCGGGCCAGCGCTGAAGCGGCCAGCGGTTCACGCGATCGCCACCGCGTCGCCGCTGCGCTCGAAGGGGATCAGGCCCTCCAGCGCGCCTTGCTGCACACGCTGCACCAGCCGCTCCAGGGCGGCCTGCACCGCGGACTCGCTGGGGGCCTGCATGTGCTGGCCCGACAGGGCACCGGCCAGCACCATGCCCCAGGGCGCGCCCAGGCCATCGGCCTCGGCCACCAGGGCCGCGAACGAGGCCAGCGCGTGTGGGTCCTTGTCCACACACATCACCGGCGCGAGCGTGCCGCCCTGCCCGGCCTCGAAACCCTGGCGCTGCTGCGGGCTGGCGTCCTCGGGCAGCTCGACCCGCACAAACACGAGCAGCAGGCGCTGGGCCTGGTCCTGGGCGCGGGCGGCTTGCAGCAAGTCGTCGAAGTGGGTGATGTTCATGGGGTTCACGGTCCGTCGGAGATGATCTGGCCGTCGTGTTCGACGTAGGGGGCGTAGGGGCCGGTGCCGCTGCTGGACGCGGCCGAGGCGGGCACGAAGCGTCCGGCCTGGACGTCGAACACATGCACCTCGCCGTCCTCGATCACGTAGTGCCAGCCGTGCACCGACAGCGCGCCGGCCTCGACCGCGCGCCGCACGAAGGGGTAGTCCAGCAGGCGCTCGAGCTGCAGCACCACGCTGCGCTGTTCGGTGCGCAGCAGGGCCTCGGGCGTCGGTTGCACAGGCAGCAGCGCCGCGTCGGCCAGCCTCAGCCAGGCGCGCAGGGCACGGGCTTCCTCGGGCGCGCCTTCGTAGGCGGCGCGGATGGCGCCGCAGTGGCTGTGGCCACAGACGATGATGCGTTCGACCTTCAGGCCGAGCACGGCGAACTCGATGGCGGCGGTGGTGCCGTGAAGTCCGGCCAGACGCGGGGCGGCACCCAGGTCGGTGCGTTCGATGGGCGCTTGCAGGTCGGCGTCGTAGGGCGGAACGAAGGCGCCGACGTTGCGCACCAGGAACAGCTCGCCCGGGCCGGCGCCGGTCAGCAGGTAGGGCACCAGGCGCGAATCCGAGCAGCCGATGAACAGCGTCTTGGGGTGCTGGCCATGGGCCACCAGATCCTGGAAGCGCTGCTGGTGCTGCGGAAAATAGTCCGAGTGGAAACGCCGCAGCCGCAGCAGCAGCTCGTCGCCGTCACCCGGGCCGCTGCCACTCACTGCACCAGGGGCGAGTCCGCCCCCTCCAGCGCCAGGCCCACGACGTGCGCCTGACCGATCAGCAGGCGCATGTACTGGCGCAGTGCGGTGGCTCGCGACTGCAGCGTCATCTGGATCGCGATGCGGTCCTGCACCGCGTCGAAGTCTTGCTGCGTGCCCTTGCGCCGACCCAGCACCTCGACGATGTGGAAGCCAAAACGCGTGTGCACCAGGCGCGGGTGCACACCCATGCCCCAACCCGAATCGCTTTGGTAGAAGAGTTCATTGGCCAGTTCGGGCGCGCAGTCGTGCGGGCCGACCCAGCCCAGGTCGCCGCCCTCGGCGCTGCTGGGGCAGTTGGACAGCTCGCGCGCCAGCTGCTCGAAGCGCCCGGCAGGCACGTCCTTGCGCGAGAGCTCCAGCAGCGCGGTCTCGGCGCGCTGGGCCAGCCGGTGCACGTCCACCCCTGGCGTCACGCCGAACAGGATGTGGCGCACATGCAAGGCCTGGCCGGTGACGAAGTGCGGCTTGTGGGCCAGGTAGTAACGCTCCTGGGCCTCGCGCGATGGCGCCGGGGTCACCACGGCCGCCTCGACCATGGCCTCCAGCACCTGGCGCTGCGCTTCGTCCAGCTCGGGCGCATGGCGGGGGTGGGTGTCGGGCAGGAGGCCCTGGCGCACGGCCTCCTGCCGCAGCAGCTCGGCGTGGGCACGCTCCATCAGCGCGTCGGGCGCCAGCTGTTCACCGGGCCCCAGCAGGGCCACGCCGTTGATGCGTGGGGGCTGGGCCTCGCCGGCACAGTGGCAGCTGCCACCGCCACCACAGCCCACCTCGGGCGGCAGGGGAATGGTCATGGCGTTCATGGCTTGGGACTCCCGCTGGGCAGGCCCAGCTTGCGGCTGCGCACCAGCTGGTAGGGACGCACCAGGTAGGCCAGCGTGCCGAAGCCACTCCACACGTGCACCAGGCGCGAGAAGGGGAACAGCAGGAAGATGGTCATGCCCAGCACCAGGTGGACCTTGTAGGGCCAGTCCAGCGCCACCAGGCCGGCGGCGTCGGGCCGGAAGGTGACGATGCGCTGCGCCCAGTCCGCCAGCGCCAGCATCACGCCCGCGTCCTGGTGTCCGAGCGAATAGGGCAAGGTGACGAGGCCCAGCACCAGCTGCACCCACAGGATGATCAGGATGCCCAGATCGGTGCGGTGGCTGGTCAGGCGGATGCGGTCGTCGAACAGGCGGCGGTGCAGCAGCAGGCTCAGGCCGATGAAGCAGATGAAGCCGGCGATGCCGCCCGCCGTCACGGCCACCAGCTGCTTCTGCTCGGCCGTGATGAAGGGCTCGTACATGAAGTGTGGCGTGAGCAGGCCCGCGCTGTGGCCGAAGAACAGGAACAGGATGCCGACGTGGAACAGGTTGCTGCCCCAGCGCAGCTGGCCCTTGCGCAGCAGCTGCGAGGAGTCGCTTTTCCAGGTGTACTGGTCGCGGTCGAAGCGCGCCAGGCTGCCCATCAGGAACACCGACAGGCAGATGTAGGGGTAGACGTTGAACAGGAAGTTGTGCAGCGTGTTCATGCGCGCGCTCCTTGTGTCGGGGAAGTCGGTGAATGGGCGTTCTTGACGATGCGTATGGGCTGCGGCTGGCCGGGCTTGGCCTGGCCCTCGGTCGAGCAGCCGCCGAACACGGCCGGCTCGGCCCAGCTCTCGTCCATGGCCGGCTCGTCGGGCACGGCCACCGCCTCGGCCTTCTCGCCGGCCAGCTCCAGCACCGCCGCCAGAACGCTGGCGTAGGGACTCTGGCGCTTGAGCAGGGCACTGAAGATCACGCGCACGATGTGAGCCGTCTCGGCCAGGAAGCCGCGCGCCTGCGGCGGCGGCTGGGTGGAGGCGAACTCCAGCAGCACCGGCAGGAAATCCGGCAGCTCGCTGTTGTCGATGTACAGGCCGGCCTGCTCGTAGGTCTGGATCAGGTCGATCATGGCCGGGCCGCGGTCGCGCGAATCGCCGTGCACGTGCTCGAACAGGTGCAGCGCGGTCGCGCGGCCACGGTCGAACAGCTCGACGTAGTCCGACTCCACCTGCAGCGCCGGCAGCAGCACCAGGCGGTCGAGCAGGCGCTCGATTTCGGCGATGCGTGTTGCCGGCAGGGCGGCCTCGCCCAGCAGGGCGGCGCGCAGCTCGCCCACGTGGGCGCGCAACTCGGCATCGGGGTAACGCAGCAGGTGGGCCAGCACGCGCAGCGTCAGGCGGGCCTGGGGGATGGGTGTTGAAAACAACATGGTCAAACTCCCGCTTTGATTGGAATGGTGCGCTTCTTCTCGCTGCCGAACAGGCTGGTCTCGGTCGAGCCTTCGGAGCAGCCGTTGCCGAAGGTGAAGCCGCAGCCACCCTTGACGTTGAAGGTGTTCTCGGCGTACTCGCGGTGGGTGCTGGGGATGACGAAGCGGTCTTCGTAGTTGGCGATGGCCATGGTGTGGTACATGTCCTCCACCTGCGCGGTGGACAGGCCGACCTGGTCGAGCACCGCGGTGTGGCGCACGCCGTCCACGTGTTTGCCGCGTTGGTAGGCGCGCATGGCCAGCATGCGTTCGAGCGCGTGCACCACGGGGGTGGTGTCGCCGGCCGTGAGCAGGTTGGCCAGGTACTTGACCGGGATGCGCAGCTGGCTCACGTCGGGGATCTCGCCGTTGAGGCCCACGTGGCCGGCGTTGGCGGCGGCCGTGATGGGCGACAGCGGCGGCACATACCAGACCATGGGCAGGGTGCGGTACTCGGGGTGCAGCGGCAGGGCCACCTGCCAGTCCACCGCCATCTTGTAGACCGGGCTGTGGCGCGCGGCCTCCAGCCAGGCGTCGGGGATGCCGTCGGCGCGTGCCTGGGCGATCACCTCGGGGTCGTGCGGATCGAGGAACAGGCCCAGCTGCTCGCGGTAGAGGTCGGTCTCCTTCTCGGTGCTCGCGACCTCGGCGATGCGGTCGGCGTCATAGAGCAGCACGCCGAGGTAGCGGATGCGCCCGACACAGGTCTCGCTGCAGACCGTGGGCTGGCCGGCCTCGATGCGCGGGTAGCAGAAGGTGCACTTCTCGGCCTTGCCGCTTTTCCAGTTGTAGTAGATCTTCTTGTAGGGGCAGCCGCTGACACACATGCGCCAGCCGCGGCACTTGTCCTGGTCGACCAGCACGATGCCGTCTTCCTCGCGCTTGTAGATCGAGCCCGAGGGGCAGGACGCCACACAGGCCGGGTTCAGGCAGTGCTCACAC
This sequence comes from Hydrogenophaga sp. OTU3427, assembly GCF_038440225.1. Classification (NCBI taxonomy): domain Bacteria; kingdom Pseudomonadati; phylum Pseudomonadota; class Betaproteobacteria; order Burkholderiales; family Comamonadaceae; genus Hydrogenophaga; species Hydrogenophaga sp. OTU3427. The sequence continues at coordinate 22,714 of NZ_JASATI010000056.1, forward strand.
AGGCGCGGCAGGTACATCATGAAGGTGTTCTCGAACTCCCCCACCATGGCCTTCTGCGCCGCCTCGAAGCCGTCGAAGTTCTGGTCCTTGCTGCGCTTGGCGAATTCGCCGCCCAGGATCTCCTCCCAGTTCGGGCCCCACTCGATCTTCTCCATGCGTTTGCCGGTGATCAGCGAACGCGGCCGCGCGGTGGGCGCGTGCTGCATCTCGGGCGCCGACTGCAGGTGGTCGTAGTCGAAGGTGTAGGGCTCGTAGTAGTCGTCGATCTGCGGCAGGTGCGGGTTGGCGAAGATCTTCATCAGCAGTTGCCACTTGCCGCCCTGCTTCGGGACGATGGAGCCATCGGCCTTGCGGGTCCAGCCGCCCTTCCACTTGTCCTGGTTCTCCCAGTCCTTGGGGTAGCCGATGCCGGGCTTGGACTCGACGTTGTTGAACCAGGCGTATTCGACGCCGGGCCGGCTGGTCCAGACCTGTTTGCAGGTGACCGAGCAGGTGTGGCAGCCGATGCACTTGTCCAGGTTCAGGACCATGCCGATCTGAGCACGTACTTTCATGGATTTTCTCCTTGGGACTGGTAGGCGCCGGCCAGGTGGTCGTCGCGTGGCGTGTCCAGCCAGTCGACCTTGTCCATCTTGCGCACGACCACGAACTCGTCGCGGTTGGTGCCGATGGTTCCGTGGTAGTTGAAGCCGTAGCTGAGCTGCGCGTAGCCGCCGATCATGTGGGTGGGCTTGAGCACGATGCGGGTCACGGAGTTGTGGATGCCGCCACGCACGCCGGTGATCTCGCTGCCCGGGGTGTTGATGATCTTTTCCTGCGAGTGGTACATCATCACCATGCCGTTGTTGACACGCTGGCTCACCACCGCACGCGCCGCCACCGCGCCGTTGACGTTGAAAAGCTCGACCCAGTCGTTGTCCGCGATGCCCGCGCTTTTCGCATCGTCCTCGCTGAGCCACACCACGGTGCCGCCACGGTTGAGCGTGAGCATCAGCAGGTTGTCGCTGTAGGTCGAGTGGATGCCCCACTTCTGGTGCGGCGTGATGAAGTTCAGCAGGATCTCGGGGTTGCCGTTGGACTTGCGCCCGTGCACCTCGGCCGTGGTCTTGAGGTCCACCGGCGGACGGTAGCTGCTGAAGCCCTCGCCAAAGGCGATCATCCAGGGGTGGTCCTGGTAGAACTGCTGGCGCCCGGTCAGGGTGCGCCATGGGATCAGCTCGTGCACGTTGGTGTAGCCGGCGTTGTAGCTCACCGTCTCGCTCTCGATGCCGCTCCATGTGGGCGAGCTGATGATCTTGCGCGGCTGGGCCTGGATGTCGCGGAAGCGGATCTTCTCGTCCTCGCGGTACAGGGCCAGGTGCTTGTGGTCGCGCCCGGTCTGCTTGCTCAGGGCCTCCCAGGCCTTGACCGCCACATGGCCGTTGGTCTCGGGTGCCAGCTGCAGGATGACCTCGCAGGCGTCGATGTCGGTGACGATGCGGGGCATGCCCTGCGTCACACCCTCTTCCTGCGTGGCGCCGTTGAGCTGGCCCAGCTGCGTGACCTCCAGCTCGGTCTTCCAGGCAATGCCCTTGCCGCCGTTGCCGACCTTGTTCATCAGCGGGCCCAGGGCGGTGAAACGTTTGTAGAGGTTGGGGTAGTCGCGCTCCACCACGGTGATCTGCGGCGCCGTCTTGCCCGGGATCAGGTCGCACTGGCCCTTCTTCCATTCCTTCACGTCAAAGGGCTGGGCGAGTTCGGCCGGGCTGTCGTGCATCAGCGGCGTCAGCACCACTTCCTTTTCCACCCCCAGGTGGCCCACGCAGACCTCGCTGAAGGCCTGGGCAAAACCCTTGTAGATCTCCCAGTCGGAGCGTGATTGCCACACCGGGTCCACCGCTGCGGACAACGGGTGGATGAAGGGGTGCATGTCGCTGGTGTTGAGGTCGTTCTTCTCGTACCAGCTGGCGGTGGGCAGCACGATGTCGGAGTACAGGCAGGTGGTGGACATGCGGAAGTCCAGCGTCACCAGCAGGTCCAGCTTGCCCTGGGGCGCGTCCTTGTGCCACTTCACTTCCGACGGCCGGGCGTCGTCCTCGCCCAGGTCCCTGCCCTGCACGCCGTTTTCCGTGCCCAGCAGGTGCTTGCAGAAGTACTCGTGGCCCTTGCCGCTGGAGCCCAGCAGGTTGGAGCGCCAGACGAAGAGGTTGCGCGGCCAGTTCTGCGGCGCGTCCGGATCCTCGCAACTCATCTCCAGCGTGCCGTCCTTGAGCGCCTTGACGACATAGTCCTTGGGGTCCAGGCCGGCGGCGGTGGCGTCGCGCACCACCTGCTGCGGGTTGGTCTTGAGCTGGGGCGCGCTGGGCAGCCAGCCCATGCGCTCGGCGCGCACGTTGTAGTCGATCATGCTGCCGCCAAAGGCGGCCTTGTCTGCCAGCGGGCTGACGATCTCTTCCAGACCCAGCTTCTCGTAGCGCCACTGGTCGGTGTGGGCGTAGAAGAAACTGGTGCTGTTCTGCTGGCGTGGCGGGCGAATCCAGTCGAGCGCAAAGGCCAGCGCGGTCCAGCCGGTCTGGGGGCGCAGCTTTTCCTGGCCCACGTAGTGCGCCCAGCCGCCGCCGCTCTGGCCGATGCAGCCACACATCATCAGCAGGTTGATGACGCCGCGGTAGTTCATGTCGGCGTGGTACCAGTGGTTCATGGCCGCGCCGATGATGACCATGGACTTGCCGTGGGTCTTGTCGGCGTTGTCGGCGAACTGGCGTGCCACGGTGATGACCTGGTCGCGCGGCACGCCGGTGATCTGCTCCTGCCAGGCCGGGGTGTAGGGCGCGTTGTCGTCGAAGTTCCGGGCGCCCGAGCCCAGGCCACGGTCGATGCCGTACTGCGCCACCTGCAGGTCGAACACGGTGGCCACCAGGGCGTGGCGCTCTTCGCCGGCCTTGCCCAGGCGCAGGCGCACGGCGGGCACCCTGGCGTGGTTGACCTCGCCGGTGCCGGCGTTCTCGGTGAAGTGGGGCGTGACGTTGCCACCGAAGTAGGGGAAGCCCACATCGACCACCTGGTGGTCCTGTTCGCCGTCCTCCATCACCGACAGCTTGAGCTTGACCTCGCCGTCGTGGCGCGCTTCCTTGGCTTCGAGGTTCCACTTGCCCACGTCGTCGCGGCCTTCCGCGCCCCAGCGGAAGCCGATGGAGCCGTTGGGCAGCACGGCGCGGCCGCCGGTGTCGAAGGCCACCGTCTTCCACTCGGGGTTGTTGTCCTGGCCCAGCTGGCCGTTGAAGTCGCTGGCGCGCAGGTAGCGGTCGGGCACCATCGTCACCGTGCCGTCGGGCAGGGTGTGTTCCTTGAGCATCACCAGCAGCGGCAGGTCGGTGTAGCGGCGCGCGTAGTCGTCGAAGTAGGTGGAACGCGCCTTGCCCTCGGGGAAGTAGAACTCCTTGAGCACCACGTGGCCCATGGCCATGGCCAGGGCGGCGTCGGTGCCCTGCTTGGGGTGCATCCAGAGATCGGCCAGCTTGGCGACCTCGGAGTAGTCGGGCGTGACCGCCACCGTCTTGGCGCCCTTGTAGCGCACCTCGGTGAAGAAGTGGGCGTCCGGCGTGCGCGTCTGCGGCACGTTGGAGCCCCAGGCGATGATGTAGCTGCTGTTGTACCAGTCGGCCGATTCGGGCACGTCGGTCTGCTCGCCCCAGATCTGCGGGCTGGCCGGCGGCAGGTCGCAGTACCAGTCGTAGAAGCTCATGCAGACGCCGCCCAGCAGGCTCAGGTAGCGGCTGCCGGCGGCGTAGCTCACCATGCTCATGGCCGGAATGGGCGAGAAGCCGATGATGCGGTCGGGGCCGTGCCGCTTGATGGTGTAGACGTTGGCGCTGGCGATCATCTGGTTGACCTCGTCCCAGCTCGAGCGCACGAAGCCGCCCATGCCACGCACCTGCTGGTAGTCGCGGCGGGCGTCGTCGTTCTCGACGATGCTGGCCCAGGCGTCGACCGGGGTCCTGGCCACCTTCAGGGCGGCGCGCCAGCGTTCCAGCAGGCGGCCTCGCACCATGGGGTACTTGACGCGGTTGGCGCTGTAGAGGTACCAGCTGTAGCTGGCGCCGCGCGCGCAGCCACGGGGCTCGTGGTTGGGCATGTCCCAGCGGGTGCGCGGGTAGTCGGTCTGCTGGGTTTCCCAGGTGACGATGCCACCCTTCACATAGATCTTCCAGCTGCAGGAGCCGGTGCAGTTGACGCCATGGGTGCTGCGCACGATCTTGTCGTGGGCCCAGCGGTTGCGGTAGGCGTCCTCCCAGGTGCGGTCCTCGGCGGTGGTCTGGCCATGGCCGCCCGCAAAGGGCTCGGTGGGCAGCTTGAAATGGGTCAGGCGGTCAAGAAAGTGACTCATGGGATGCTCCGGTTGGGTGATGCTGCAAGGGGCATGTCTGTGGGTTGTTCGGTGTTTTGGTGTGACAGCTTTTGTGGGGGCCGAGCGCTGCGGGCTGCACGGTTCCGTCCGTGTCACCCGCCCACTGCGTGGGCTCCTCCTTTACCTACCGGAACCGTGCACCCCGCAGCCCTCGACTGCCTGCGCCGTTGGTGTGCCGACCGAAGACCTGGGTGTGCCCACCTCGTTGGCAGACTCAGGCCGGGGGGGGGGGGGGGGGGGGGG
>NZ_JASATI010000057.1:0-27138 GCF_038440225.1 Hydrogenophaga sp. OTU3427
GGCGCCGCCCCCCCCCCCCCGGGTGCGCGCCGGCCCGCCAACACCAGCACACAACTGGTCAGGCAGTCGCTGCCCGGCGCCACGCGGGTGTTGAAGTTTCGGTTGCGCAGCATGGCGCCTATGGTGACGGCCGCACCGATCTGGCCGTTGGGGGCGTTCAGCACCATCCAGCGCTGGCCGCAGCGTTCCTGTTCCAGCCGGTTGAGCGACTGCGTCAGGCGCTGCACCGTGTTCTGGTCGATCTCGCCAGTGAGCGTCAGCTCGCAGCTGTCCGCGCGGCGTTGCAGCTCGATCCGTGTGTCGCTCGGCGCGTCGGGCTTGCCTGGGCCGGGGGGCGCCGCGCAGGCCGCGAGCAGCAAGGGCCAAGCCGCCCACCGGGTCCACCGCTTGATGTGTGTGAGTGTCATGTCCTAGGCCACCTCCTTGCCGGTTGAACCCGTGTCAGGCACGACGTGCTTGACACACTTGCTAAGATGCCATTGTCACCCGCAGCCTGGCTCCCCGTGCCAGGCCCGCGGGTGTTTTTCTTCCTTTCCGCCCCCTGGCAGGCGCGCATGGTTCGCGCGGCGCCGGGCATTTCATTTCGACGAACACATGCTCTTGTTGGCGATACTGATCGGTACCCTGGTGGCCGGCATCGGCAGCGTCTGGCTGGCCGCGGTGCTGAGCCTGGCGATGCTGGCGCGTTTCACCCAGCACATGTTGAGCCTGGCCGCCGGCGCCCTGCTGGCCACCGCCTTCATGCACCTCCTGCCGGAAGCCTTCAACAGCGATGCAGGCGCTAAGGAACTGTTTGCGCTGCTGCTGGGCGGGGTGGTTTTCTTCTTCCTGCTCGACAAGGCCGAGCTGTGGCACCACGGGCATGAGCACCACCAGGACCACCAGGACCACCAGGGTCACGCCGGCCACGACCATGGTCTTGCCCACACGCATGATCACGGGCACCACCACCATCATCACGACCATGGCCGCGCGGGTGGCGGCTGGGCGGTGCTGGCCGGTGACAGCGTGCACGCGTTCGGGGACGGCATCATGATCGCATCGGCCTTTGTGGCCGACATGCGCCTGGGCGTGGTTGCCGCGCTGGCGGTGCTGGCGCACGAGGTGCCGCACCACATGGGTGACCTGGTGGTGCTGCAGCAGACCTCGGGCACGCGGCGTGCGGCGCTGGTCAAGGTGTCTTTGGCAGGCACGGTGACGGCGCTGGGGGGCCTGACCGGCTACCTGCTGGTCAACTCCATGGCCGACTACCTGCCGTATTTCCTGGTCCTGGCGTCCAGCAGCTTCGTCTACGTGGCCCTGGCCGACCTGATCCCGCAGCTGCAGAAGAAGCTCGGCTTGCGGGAGACCGTTTCACAGATCTTCTGGCTGCTCGCGGGCATTGCCTTGGTGACCGTGGTCAGCGGCCTGGCGCACGGCGGGCATTGACCGCCCGGGGCGTGCGGGTCAGCCCTGTGCCACCGGCAGGCCCGGGGTGTTGCTCCATTCGCTCCAGCTGCCGGCAAACAGCGCCGCCCGGCCCAGGCCGGCGATCTCCATGGCCAGCAGGTTGGGGATGGCGCTGACGCCGCTGCCGCAGTGGTGCACCACGCTGGCGGGGTCGCGCCCGGCCAGCAGGGTGTCGAATTCCTGCCGCAGCTGGACCGCCGGCTTGAAGCGGCCATCGCTGCCGATGTTCTGGGTGAAGGGGCGGTTCAGCGCGCCGGGCACGTGGCCGGCGACCGGGTCCAGCGGTTCGACCTCGCCGCGAAAACGCGGTGCGGCGCGGGCGTCCAGGACGGTTTGTCCGGGTTGGCCCAGGCGCTGAAAGAGCTGCGCGGCGCTGGCCAGGGGCGCGTGCGACGCGCCCAGCACAAAGCGGCCGGGTGCGCGGGCGGTGCTGTCGGGGCCCGACGCGGTGGCGCCACCCGCCGCCTGCCAGGCCTGCAGCCCGCCGTCGAGCACGGCCACGGCCTCGTGCCCGCACCACTTGAGCATCCACCACAAGCGGCCACAGTAGTTGGCGCCCTGGCGGTCCATCACCACGGCCTGCATGTCCGACGAGAATCCGACGCGCGCGAGCCAGGCGGCGAACTTCTCGCGCGAGGGCAGGGGGTGGCGCCCGCCCGATGCGGCGTCGCTGGCGCCGGTCTTGTCGCTGAGGTCGCGGTCCAGGTGCACGTACACGGCGCCAGGCAGGTGGGCCTCGGCGAACTGTTGTTCGCCCGCGGCCGGGTTGGTGAGCTCGAAGCTGCAGTCGAAGACCATCAGCGGCCGGCCGCTGGCTTGCAGGGCCTGGAGCTGCGCGGCGTCGATCAGGGTGGTGTAGGGGGTGTTGTTCATGCGTGTTCCTCTGCGGGCCCGTCGGGCACCTCGTGTTCGCGCAGCACAGTGGCAGCAATGCCGCTGACGATGATCAGGGCCATGCCGGCCCAGCCGATGGCGGGCATGCGGTCGCCGAAGATGAGCAGGCCGTACAGCGCGGCGAAGACGATGCCCGAATATTGCAGGTTGGCCACCACCAGTGTGGCGCCGCTGGCGTAGGCTCGGGTCATGCACAGCTGGCCCAGCACCGCCAGCAGCCCGATGGGCAGCAGCCACAGGGCGGCCTGCCAGTCCCAGGGCGACGTGCCGGCGATGGCCATGCCCGCGGCGCCTGCGAGCACCGCGCCGACCGAGAAGTAGAACACCGTGCGACTTTCCGGCTCGCCTACCCGGGACAGGGCCGACACCTGCAGGTAGGCCAGGGCGGAGGTCACGCCCGAGGCCAGGCCGACGATGGCGCCGATCACCTGGTCGGGGGCCAGCGTGGGACGCAGCACCATGGCCACGCCCGCGAAACCGGCCAGCACGGTGGCAAACAGCGGGCCCTGGCGGCGCATGGGCGCGTTGCGGCCCTGCAGCAGCAGCGCGCCGCCGAGCAGGAAGGTGGCGATCCAGATGCTGCTCATGTAGTTGAGCGTCATGGCCGTGCCCAGCGGCAGTTGGGCGATCGAGTAGAACCAGGCGGTCAGCGAGATGGTGCCGACCACGGCGCGCCAGAGGTGCATCATGGGCACCTGGGTGCGCAGTGAGACGCCGCGCGCCCGGGTCAGCCCCAGCAGGAACAGCACACCGATCGCACCCCGGTAGCAAACGATCTCGAAGCTGTTGAAGTGGCTTGATGCGAACTTGATGCACACCCCCATGGTGGCGAACAGCAGCGAGGCCAGCAGCATCCACAGCGCCTGCAGCGTGCGGGCCGGCTGGGCGGGGGCGGTCGACGCGGTGATGGTCAGCCTTTCAGCGCATCGCCCAACTGGCGGCGGTACCACTCGTGGAAATGCTGCATGCCGTCTTCCATGGGGCTCTGGTAGGGACCAACTTCGTTGTCCCCGCGCTGGAGCAAGGCCTTGCGGCCAGCGTCCATGCGTTCGGCGATCTCGTCGTCCTCGACGCAGGTCTCCATGTAGGCGGCGCGCTGTGCCTCGACGAATTCGCGCTCGAAGGCGGCGATCTCCTCGGGGTAGTAGAACTCCACCATGTTGAGCGTCTTGTCAACGCTGATCGGGTGCAGGGTGGAGACGGTCAGCACGTGGGGGTACCACTCCACCATGATGTGGGGGTAGTAGGTCAGCCAGATGGCGCCGTGTTCGGGCATCTGCCCGTTGCGGTACTGCATCAGCTGCTGGTGCCAGCGCTGGTAGACCGGGCTGCCGGCCTTGCCCAGCAGGTTGGCCGCGCCCACCGTCTGCACCGAGTACTCGGGCTTGAACTCCCAGCGCAGGTCCTCGCAGGTGACGAAGTTGCCCAGGCCGGGGTGGAAGGGAGCGACGTGGTAGTCCTCCAGGTAGACCTCGATGAAGGTCTTCCAGTTGTAGTTGCAGGTGTGCAGCTCCACGTGGTCCAGCACCATGCCCTCGAAGCTCAGCGCCTCGCGCGGTCCCATGTTCGCCAGGTCGGTGGCGATGTCGCGGCCATTGTCCTCGAACAGCAGGCCGTTCCATTCGCGCAGCGGATAGCGCTTGAGGTCCAGGCAGGGGTCTTGCGCGAAGTGCGGGGCGCCCAGCAGGTTGCCCAGTTGGCCGTTGGCGTGGCCGCCGCCGTTGTAGGTCCAGCGGTGCAGCGGGCACACGATGTGGCCGCCGGCGCTGCCCTTGGCCTGCTGACTCAGGTTGCCCCGGCCCTGGAGCATCACGGCCTGGCGGTGGCGGCAGACGTTGGACACCAGCTCCACGCCCTGGGCGGTGCGCACCAGCGCCCGGCCCTGGCCTTCGTGGGGCAGTGCGTGGTAGTCCCCGAGGTTGGGAACCGCGTTCTGGTGCCCCACGTAGCGGGGCCCGCGCTGAAAGATGGTCTCCAGTTCGCGCTGGAAGAGCGCCTCGTCGAAGTAGCTGGGAACTGAGAGTTGGCTTGCGGCCTGCTGCAGTTGAAGACTTAAATCAGACATCGTGGTCCTGACCTAGAGACTCCCCCTATGAAGGGGCAGGGTAAGCGCTGGATGACGTGTACGTCAGCGCGGAAGGGGGGGATAGAGCCCGGGCTCCTGGAAACAAAAAGGTGTTGATTCTACCCCGACCCCTCTGGCGGGGCGGGCGTGCTGTCTTCGTCCCGCCAAGAGGCGGGGCGCCTAAAATGTGCGGTTTTTGCGTGTGTTGCGCATCGGTGGCCTTGCTGGCCGCTGTGAGCGCTCCCTGTTTGACACTGTCCATGCCCAAAGCCACCGCCTCACCGGCACCCATCCCCCCCGCCAACTACGAGGCTGCCCTCCAGGAGCTTGAGCAACTGGTGGCCGCCATGGACGCCGGGCAGCTGCCGCTGGACCAGTTGCTGGCCCAGTACCAGCGCGGGGCCGAACTGCTCAAATTCTGCCGCGCCCGGTTGGACGCGGTCGAGCAGCAGATCCGCGTGTTCGAGAACGGGGAGGCGCAGCCATGGTCGCCTCAATGAGCACCACGCCTTCGTTCGATCTCGCGTCCTGGAGCCGCACGCGGCTGCAACAGGTGGAAGATGCCCTGGGCGCATGGGTGCCGGCCGACGCACCCGCCGGCCTGGGCGACGCCATGCGTTATGCGGTGCTGGACGGTGGCAAGCGCCTGCGCCCGCTGCTGGTGCTGGCGGCGGCCGAAGCGGTGGCGGGCGACGCCCACGCCGCCCTGCGCGCGGCCTGCGCGGTCGAGCTGATCCACGCCTATTCGCTGGTGCACGACGACATGCCCTGCATGGACAACGACGTCTTGCGCCGGGGCAAGCCCACGGTGCATGTGCGCTTTGGCGAGGCCCAGGCCCTGCTGGCCGGCGATGCACTGCAGGCCCTGGCCTTCGAACTTTTGCTGCCGGGCGACGACGCCATGCCGGCGGCGGTCAGCGCCGGGCTGTGCCGGCTGCTGGCCCTGGCGGCGGGCGCCCAGGGCATGGCCGGTGGCCAGGCCATCGATCTCGCCAGCGTTGGCCGGGCGCTGGACCAGGCGGCGCTGGAGAACATGCACCGCAAGAAGACCGGCGCCTTGCTGCAGGCCAGCGTGCTCATGGGCGCCGCCAGCGGCCAACCCCCGGAAGGCGTGACGCAGACCCTGGCCGACTACGGCGCCGCGCTGGGCCTGGCCTTCCAGGTGGTGGACGATGTGCTGGACGTGGTGGCCGATTCGGCCACGCTGGGCAAGACCGCCGGCAAGGACGCCGCCAGCGACAAACCCACCTTCGTGTCGCTGCTGGGGCTGGACGACGCCCGCGCCTACGCGCAGCGCCTCATGGAGCGCGCCCTGGACGCCTTGTCGCGCAGCGGCCTGCCCGACACGCAGGCGCTGGCCGCGCTGGCGCGGCAGGTGGTGGAGCGCTCGTTCTGAGCGCCGCCATCCTTCTCAAAGAAAGAACGATCCCGTGACGAGTGCCTTGTTGCCCACCATCCAATCCCCGGCCGACCTGCGCCGCCTGGCGCGCGCGCAGCTGCGGCCGCTGTCCGACGAACTGCGGCAGTTCCTGCTGGAGAGCGTGGCCAAGACCGGCGGCCACCTGAGCTCCAACCTCGGCACGGTGGAACTCACGGTCGCGCTGCACTATGTGTTCAACACGCCCGAGGACCGCATCGTCTGGGACGTGGGCCACCAAACCTACCCGCACAAGATCCTGACCGGGCGGCGCGAACGCATGCACACCCTGCGCCAGCTGGGCGGCATCAGCGGCTTCCCGCAACGCAGCGAGAGCGGCTACGACACCTTCGGCACGGCGCATTCGTCCACCAGCATCTCGGCGGCCCTGGGCATGGCCGTGGCCGCGCGTCAGAAGGGGGAGGACCGGCACGCCATCGCGGTGATCGGCGACGGCGCCATGACCGCCGGCATGGCCTTCGAGGCGCTCAACAACGCCGGTGTCGAACACTGCAGGCTGCTGGTCATCCTCAACGACAACGACATGTCCATCAGCCCGCCGGTGGGCGCGCTCAACCGCTACCTGGCGCAGCTGATGAGCGGGCAGTTCTATGCAGCGGCCAAGAACGTCGGCAAAAGCGTGCTCAAGCCGGTGCCGCCGCTGTTCGAGTTGGCCAAGCGGCTGGAGCAGCAGGCCAAGGGCATGGTGGTGCCGGCCACGCTGTTCGAGAAGTTCGGCTTCAACTACATCGGCCCCATCGACGGCCACGACCTCGAATCGCTGATTCCCACGCTGGAAAACATCAAGCAGCTGAACGGTCCCCAGTTCCTGCACGTGGTCACCAGGAAAGGCCAGGGCTATAAATTGGCCGAGGCTGACCCGGTGGCCTACCACGGGCCAGGCAAGTTCGATCCCGCGGTGGGCCTGACGCCACCGGCCACGCCACCCAAGACCACCTTCACCCAGGTGTTTGGCCAGTGGCTGTGTGACATGGCCGAGGCCGATCCGCGCCTGGTCGGCATCACGCCGGCCATGCGCGAGGGCTCGGGCATGGTGGAGTTTCACAAGCGTTTCCCCGACCGCTACCACGACGTCGGCATCGCCGAGCAGCACGCGGTCACCTTCGCCGGCGGCCTGGCCTGCGAAGGCCTGAAGCCGGTGGTGGCGATCTATTCGACCTTCCTGCAGCGCGCCTACGACCAGCTCATCCACGACGTTGCCTTGCAGAACCTGCCGGTGGTGTTCGCGCTGGACCGCGCCGGCCTGGTGGGTGCCGATGGGGCCACGCACGCCGGGGCCTACGACATCCCCTTCGTGCGCTGCATTCCCCACATGGCCATGGCCTGCCCGGCCGACGAGGCCGAATGCCGCCAGCTGCTGAGCACCGCCTACGCCCAGAACCACCCGGTGGCCGTGCGCTACCCGCGGGGTGCCGGTGTCGGCAAGGCCGTGCCGGCGGGCCTGGAAGGCCTGCCCTACGGCAAGGGTGAGATGCGGCGCCAGGGCCAGGGCATCGCCTTGCTGGCCTTTGGCACCCTGCTGTACCCCGCGCTGGAGGTGGCCGAACGCCTCAACGCCAGCGTGGCCAACATGCGCTGGGCCAAGCCGCTTGATGTCGAGCTGCTGCGCGAGTTGGCGCGCACCCACAGCGCGCTGGTCACGCTGGAAGAGGGGGCCGTCATGGGCGGTGCGGGCAGCGCCGTGCTGGAAGCCTTGCAGGCCGAGGGCCTGTGCTTGCCGGTGCTGCAGCTGGGCCTGCCCGACCAGTTCATCGAACACGGCGATCCGGCCAAGCTGCTGAGCCTCCAGGGCCTGGACGCTGCCGGGATAGAGCGGTCCATCCGGGCCCGTTTTGCGCCCCTTTTGGGTGCACCTGTGGTGGGGTTGGAGGCGGGCTGATTTTTCCCGAAAGCCGCCGTGAAAATTTTTCACGGCTTGCGCAGCAGTTTGACCACTTTCAAGGGAAAACCCCCAATTTTTGAGGGTGGCCGCTTCCTACAATTCGCTGGCCTTCGCATCTGGACCAGCGGTACTTTTAAGCCGACGGTCCTCAACAATTCAACTGGAGTCAAACCCCACCATGGATCGTCGTTCCATCATCAAACATGCGGGCATCGCCGGTGTGCTGGCCGCTGGTGCCGCCCCCGCCGTGCACGCCCAGGCCGCCATCCGCTGGCGCCTGACCTCCAGCTTCCCCAAGGCGCTGGACACCATTCACGGCGCGGCCGACGTGTTCGCCAAGAAGGTCAACGAGATGTCGGGCGGCAAGTTCTCGGTGTCCGTGCACGCGCCCGGCGAAATCGTGCCGGCCTTCGGCATCGTCGACGCGGTGCAGCAAGGCACCGTGGAAGCCGGCCACACCGCGCCCTACTACTACTTCGGCAAGGACGACACCTTCGCCATGGGCACGGCCATTCCCTTCGGCCTGAACAGCCGCCAGCTGACCGCTTGGTACTACGACGGCAACGGCCTCAAGCTGTTCCGCGAGTTCTACGACCAGTACAACATCGTCAACTTCCCCGGCGGCAACACCGGTGCCCAGATGGGCGGCTGGTTCCGCAAGGAAATCAAGACGCTGGCCGACATCAAGGGCCTGAAGATGCGCATCGGCGGCTTTGCCGGCAAGGTGATGAGCCGCATGGGCGCCGTGCCACAGAACATCCCTGGCGGCGAAATCTACCAGGCGCTGGAAAAAGGCACCATCGACGCCACCGAATGGATCGGGCCGTACGACGATGAAAAGTTGGGCTTCCAGAAGGTTGCCAAGAACTACTACTACCCGGGCTGGTGGGAAGGTGGCGCGCAGCTGGACTTCTACATCAACAAGGCCGCGTTCAACGCGCTGTCGACCGAGAACAAGGCCATCGTGGAGTGCGCTGCTTCGCACGCTCACACCACCATGCAGGCCATGTACGACGCCCGCAACCCGGTCGCGCTCAAGCGCCTGGTGGCCAACGGCGCCAAGCTGCTGCCTTTCCCCAAGGCGGTGATGGACGAGGCCTACAAGCAGGCCATGGAGCTGTACAGCGAGCTGAACAACAGCAACCCGCACTGGAAGAAGATCTACGCCGACTACTCCAGCTTCCGCAAGGACCAGAACCTGTGGTTCCGCTTCACCGAGGCGCGTTTCGACAGCTTCATGCAGGCTGCCAAGCTGTGATTCCCTGCGGCCACGGGCCTTCGGGCCTGTGGCGGTCGAAAACCCTGCGCCGTGTGCCCCACGCCGCAGGGTTTTTTCATGGGCGCGGTGATTCGGCCAGCGACTGCGACCAGCGTTCGAACTCGGCCCACATCTCGGGCGAGGCGGCGTGGAAGGTTTTCAGGGGGCCGTGGCCGGCCCGCACCAGCAAGCGGGGCGCGATCAGCCACTCCCAGCCGCGCAAGCGCATGAAGCGCACGTAGGTCACCTCGGCGAGCGCGACCTTTTTCTCCCAGAACCAGTCTTGCGACAGGGTGGACATGGTCAGCGTGGTGCGGCTGCGCAGCAGGACCACGCCCATGTAGACGACCAGGGCCAGTCCAACGACCAGCCACGACAGCAGACCACCATCGACCGCTGGCGCGTCCTGGCCAAACAGCAGGCGCAGGGCCCAGATCGCCAGCATGGCGAGGCTGGCGACCAAGATGAGGCGATAACTCGGGCCGTAGGCACTGGCGACGGTGAGGGCCTGCCGGGGGGCGAAGACAGGCGGCGCCAGGGGATCGGCTGTGGTGGTGTGGGTGTGTGGATTCATGGAAAAAAGGCCACCTTGGGGTGGCCTTTCTCGGGTTGTTGAAACACCGGCCTTGAAGGCCGCGTGATTATTTCTTCTCTTGCTTGAGCTGGCCTTCCAGCGCCTTGGCCGGGTCTTCGGCCGCGTCGGCCTCTTTGCCGGCCTCCAGGCCGTCCATGCTGGCGCCCCCTTCGGAAGAGGCTTCACCCTCCTCGGTCGGCGGTGCATCGATCTGCACGCTGTTGACGTCCACATCCACCGCCTTGTCGAGGAAGGCCGTGACCGTCTCTGGCACGAAGATCACCACCGCGACCAGGATGAGCTGCATCAGCACCCAGGGGATGGAGCCCAGGTAGATGTCCTTGGACAGGATGGGCTTCTCGATCCGCTTTTCCTTGAACAAGGTGTCCGAGATGCCGCGCAGGTAGAACAACGCGAAGCCGAAAGGCGGGTGCATGAAGCTGGTCTGCATGTTCACGCACAGCAGCACGCCGAACCAGATCAGGTCGATGCCCATCTTGTCGGCGATGGGCGCGAGCATGGGCACGATGATGAAGGCGATCTCGAAGAAGTCCAGGAAGAAGGCCAGGAAGAACACGAAGACGTTCACCGCGATCAGGAAGCCGGTGGTGCCGCCGGGCAGGTCGGACAGCATGTGCTCGACCCAGCGGTTGCCATCGACGCCCTGGAACACCATGGAGAACACGCGCGCGCCGATCAGGATGAACACGACCATGGCGGTCAGCCGCATGGTGGCGCTCATGGCTTCCCACATCATCTTGGGGGACAGCCGCTTGTGCATGGCCGCCAGGATGAGGCCGCCGACGCAGCCCATGGCGCCCGCTTCGGTGGGGGTGGCGATGGCCACGTTGAGGCCGGGCAGGCCGCCCATGGAGCCCAGCACGGCAAAAATCAGGATGGCCGAGGGGATGATGCCGCGCAGGCACTTGCTCCACAGGGCCCAGCCATTCAGGGTGCGGGCTTCGATCGGCACGCCCGGCAGGTAGTGGGGGCGCAGGCGGCTGAGCAGGAAGGTGTAGCCCACGAAGATCAGGATCTGCAGGATGGACGGGCCCCAGGCGCCCTTGTACATGTCACCGACCGAGCGGCCCAGCTGGTCGGCCAGCACCACCAGCACCAGCGACGGCGGCACCAGTTGCGTGATGGTGCCCGAGGCCGCCAGCACGCCAGTGGCGTAGCGCATGTTGTAGCCGTAGCGGATCATCACCGGCAGCGAGATCAGCGCCATGGCGATCACCTGGCCGGCCACGGTGCCGGTGATGGCGCCCAGGATGAAGCCCACCAGGATCACCGAGTAGCCCAGACCGCCGCGCATGGGGCCGAACAACTGGCCCATGGAGTCCAGCATGTCCTCGGCCAGGCCACACTTCTCCAGGATGGCCCCCATGAAGGTGAAGAAGGGGATGGCCAGCAAGAGGTCGTTCGACAGGATGCCGAAGACGTTGAGTGGCAGGTTGGACATGAAGGAGGCGGGGAACCACCCCATCTCGATCGCATAGAAGCCACAGGCCAGGCCCAGGGCGCCCAGTGAAAATGCGACCGGAAAGCCGATCAGCATCGTCACCACCAGGCCCGCGAACATCAGCGGGGGAAAATTTTCAACGGTCATCAAGTCGCTCCAATGGATGGGTCGGCGGTGCTTATTGCAGGGGTTTTTCGTAATGGATGTCGAGCTTGATCACACCACCCACGTACAGCAGCCGCTTGATCACCTCCGCCAGGCCCTGGATGAACATGAGCGCGAAGCCCACGGGCAGCAGGAGCATCGCGGGCCAGCGGATCAGGCCGCCGGCGTTGCTGGACATTTCGCCCGAGTGATACATGCTCAGGAAGAAGGGCCAGGTGAGGTAGACCATCAGGCCACACAGCGGCAGCAGGAAGAAGATCAGGCCGAACAGGTCGACGTAGGCGGGGCCGAAACCCTTGAGCTTGCCGTAGACGATGTCCACGCGGACGTGCTCGTTGACCTTAAGCACATAGGGGGCGCCCAGCATCACGGCTGCCGCGAACAGATACCATTGGATTTCGAGCCAGCCGTTGGACGTGATGTCCAGGCCATAGCGCACAAAGGCGTTGCCTGCTGAAATGAGGGCCGCGGCCGTGACGGCGAAGGCGGCCAGGTTGCCCAGCTTCTCCATCAGCCAGTCGACGGCGTGGAGCGTCTTGATCAATAGTTGCAGCACTGCTGTTCTCCAGATTCGGTTCACCCATGGGGGTGAGGAGCCCGAGATTATCGGGGTTGACTATGATCCACGGCGCCCTCCGGCCTCATCGCTAACCCTTGTTTGAATTTTTTTCATTGCCGCCCCAGCCATTTTGAAGCGGCTGCGGTCACTGCGCCACCGAACATGAACCTCCAAGTCAAGATCCTCGATCCCCGCATGGCCGATCAGCTGCCCGCCTACGCCACACCCGGCAGCGCCGGGCTGGACCTGCGGGCCTGCCTGGACGCGCCCCTGCTGCTGGCGCCCAACGCCTGGCAACTGGTGCCCACGGGCCTGGCCATCCACCTTGATGACCCGGGCTACGCCGCGCTGATCCTGCCGCGCTCTGGCCTGGGGCACAAACACGGCATCGTGCTGGGCAACCTGGTGGGCCTGATCGACAGCGACTACCAGGGCCAGTTGATGGTCAGCGCCTGGAACCGCAGCGACGTGGCCTACACCCTGCAGCCCATGGAGCGGCTGGCGCAGCTGGTCATCGTGCCGGTGGTGCAGGCGCAGTTCCGGGTGGTGGACGAGTTTGACGGTGCCACCGAACGTGGCGCCGGCGGTTACGGTTCCACCGGCAAGGGCTGATGGCCGCGTGGCTCAGTGCAGCGTGGCGTCCGGCGGCGAGCCGGTTTGCACGTTGAAAAAGCCCGTGCCCAGGCTGCCCTTGCCGATTTCGTCTTCGGTGGCTTCGCGCACCGCGTGGATGCGCAACTGCAGGCGCAGCGCGATGCCGGCCAGCGGGTGGTTGCCGTCCATCACCACGTGTTCGGGGTAGATCTCGCTCACGAAATACAGGCGGTCGCGCGGCGCCTCGGGGTTGCAGCCTTCGGGCAAGCCTTCGAAGGCCATGCCAATTTCCAGCTCGGCGGGAAAACGTGACAGCGGCTCCAGGAACAGCAGTTGGTCGTCGAAGTCGCCAAACGCATGTTCCGGCTCCAGGTGCAGCTCGACCTTGTCGCCGGGTTCGTGACCCAGCAGGCCTTCCTCGACCTTGGCCAGGAGGTCGCCGCCGCCAACCAGGAACTCCACCGGCTCGTCCGATTCGTCCAGCAATTCGCCCAGCGTGTCCTTGAGCGTCCAGCTCAGCGACACCACACATTGTTCCGAAATTTTCATCGCACAATTGTCCCATGATCTCCCCTGTCACCCACGGCTCGCCGCCCGCTCCCGACCAAGCGCTCGCCCTGCTGGGCGGTCTCACGCCCGCGCAGTTCATGCGCCGCCATTGGCACAAGAAACCGCTGCTCGTGCGCCAGGCCGTGCCCGGCTTCGTGCCGCCGCTGGACCGCAAGGCCCTGTTCGATCTGGCCGCCCGCGAGGGCGTGGAGTCGCGCTTGGTGGCGCATGGCGGCAAGGGCTGGTCCATGCGGCAGGGGCCCTTCGGCCGGCGCAGCCTGCCTGCGCTGGAGCAGGCGCGCTGGACGCTGCTGGTCCAGGGCGTGGACCTGCACAGCGATGCCGCGCATGCCCTGTTGAGCCAGTTCCGCTTCGTGCCCGATGCGCGGCTCGATGACCTGATGGTGTCCTGGGCCAGCCCGGGCGGCGGCGTCGGCCCGCACTTCGACAGCTACGACGTCTTCCTGCTGCAGGCCACCGGCCAGCGCCGCTGGCGCATCGGTCGCCAGAAAGACCTCAGCCTGGTGCCCGGCCTGCCGCTCAAGGTCCTGCAGCATTTCGAGCCCGAGGAAGAGTGGGTGCTCAACCCCGGCGACATGCTCTACCTGCCGCCGCGCTGGGCCCACGACGGTGACGCCGTGGGCGGCGACTGCATGACCTGCTCGATCGGGTTCCGCTCGCCACAGCGTGGCGGGCTGGCCGCGGAGCTGGCGCTGCGCATTGCCGACGAACACGAAGACGAGGTGCTCTACCGCGATCCGCAGCAGCCCGCCACCGACACCCCGGCGCGCCTGCCGCTGGAATTGCAGGCCTTTGCCGCCGAAGGCCTGCGCCGCCTGCTGGACAACGAGACCATGCTGGCCTGCGCGCTGGGCGAGGTGCTCACCGAGCCCAAGCCCACGGTGTGGTTCGACGAGCCGGCGCAGGTGTGGGCGGGCGGAGCGCTGCGGCTGGACCGCCGCACCCGCATGATGTACGACGAACGCCACGTGTTCATCAACGGCGAGAGTTTCCGCGCCGGTGGCGCCGATGCCCGCCTGATGCGCAACCTGGCCGACCGGCGCGCGCTCGGCGAGCGGGAGCTGGCCCGAGCCAGCGAAGGGGCGCGTGGCCTGTTGGCCGAGTGGTTCGATGCCGGCTGGCTGGTGCCCGACGGTGGCGACGCGCAGCCGTGACGGACACCGACGTCACGGGTGAACGGGGTCTGGCGCCGGCCTGGCCCGAGGGCCGGTTCACCGGCCGCCCGGCTTTCCAGGACCTGCTGGTTCACGGCCTGCAATGTGCGGCCGAGCGGGGCTGCCGCACGGTCTGGCTGTGCGATCCGGACTTTGGCGACTGGCCGCTGGGCGAGCGCCGGCTGGTCCAGGCGCTGGACCGCTGGTGCGCGACCACGCGGGTCAGCCCGGTGGCGCAGATCCGGGTGCTGGGGCAGTCTTTTGCCGACATGCGCCTGCGCCACGGGCGTTTTGTGCAGTGGCGCTCACTGTGGTCGCACCGCGTGCAGGTGCGGCTCTGGTCGGCGGGGCAGGACCGGCTGCCCGGCATGCTGTGGACGCCCGACTGGGTGCTGCAGCGCCTGGACCCCGAGCGCGATCAGGTGGTGGCGAGCACCGACGCGGCCCAGCGCGCCGCGGCGGAGGAGCGCCTGCAACAGCTCTGGCAGGCGGCCCGCCCGGCGTTCCCGGACACCTCACTCGGCTTGTAGATACAAAAAACCACACTTTTCACAAAGAATGAACTTCACCGGGTAAATACCATTGACTTTCGCGTTTATGATTGCGGCCGGCCACAACCTGACCAGATGCTGACAAGGTTGCTGCCCTGCGGCCGCGCCACGCATCGGGGGTGACCGGTTGCAGCCCCCTGATTCACCCGAACATCTACTCAGAGCTCTGACACCATGAACAAGTCTTTCATTTTCGCCGCCGTGTTGGCCGCCGCGACCCTGGCCGCCTGTGGCAAAAAAGAAGAAGCACCGGCTGCTGCTCCCGCACCCGCTGCCGCCCCGGCACCTGCCGCTGAAGCCGCTCCGGCCGCCGCACCTGCTGCCGCCCCTGCCGCTGACGCTGCTGCTGCCCCCGCAGCAGCTGCTCCGGCCGCTCCCGCTGCCGAAGAAGCCAAGAAGCCCTGAGCCTGAGTGTGCTCAGGCCGCCATGCGCGGCCTGACGCATGTGCACAACCCCGCCCTGGAGGCGGGGTTTGTCGTTTTTGGGAGGGCTTTTACGTCAATCTTGCGCGTAGGTCCGGGCGGCCTGCCGCAGCGCCTCTGCCACCTTCTGGCGCAGCTCGGGGGGCGCCAGCACCTCGCAGGCCGCGCCGTGGCGCAGGATGTCGCCCACCAGCTCGCGGTCGTCGGCGTAGGGCAGTTCCAGCACGTAGCGGCCCTGCGCGTCGAACTGCCCCACCTGTTCCGGGTGCCACTGCTCGCCGTTGACCCAGCGGGCACGCTGGGCATCGAAGCGCAGGCGGGCACGCGCCCTGGGCGCGCCGCTGAAGATGCCGTAGCCGCCCTGGGTGGCCTGCTTCAGCGCCTGGGGGTCCATGTCGATGGCCGCGGGTCCGTCGTCCAGCACGCGGCAGCGCTCGATCGCGTCGACAGCGAAACTGCGCAGTCCGTCGCGCAGGTGGCACCAGGCGTCGAGGTACCAGTTGTCGCGGTAGTGCACCAGTTGCTGCGGCGACACCGTGCGCTCCACATGCTCACCCGTGGCGCGGTTGAAATGGCGCAGCCACAGGCGGTGGCGCCGAAGCGTGGCGCTGGCCACGGTGTCGAAGGCGGTGGGTGGCAGGCGGCGCTGGCCGGCGTGCACCACCCGGATGCGCTGACCCAGATCCAGGCTGTCCAGGTCGGCGTCGTGCAGCAGGTGCGACAGGCGCTCGCGCAGGGGCCCCAGCTTGGCACCCAGCCAGCCCGGGGCCAGTTCGCTCAACAGGTGCTGCAGCGTCACCAGGGCCACCAGCTCCTGCGGGGTCAGCCACATGCCGGGCAGCTCGCGCCGTTCGGTGCCAGGCGCCAGGCGGTAGCCGCCGGCCAGGCGGTCGTAGACCACCGGCAGGCCCAGGCGCCCGCGCAACTGGGCCATGTCGCGCTTGAGCGTGGCGATCGAGATGTCCAGCGCGGTGCACAGTTCGTCGCTGGGCACGGCGTGCCGGCTGGCCAGCAGGCTTTTGTAGCGGTAGAGGCGGTCGATTTCTTTCATGGGGCGAGCATGTCCAACGTCCGGATCATGCCCTGATACGCAAGCGTCCTATCGTGAGGCCATGGGCAAGGCGGTGGTCGCCGTGGCCCCGGACGTCGCAGGAGAGCATGCATGGCACCGATTCAGCAGTGGATGGCGGTTTTCACCCGTTGGGGGCAGGGCGTCGCCCACCTCGACGGGGCCTGGCTGGCCACCCGCCCAGGGCAAAGCTGGCGGGCGCCGCAGTCCAGCCACCCCGCGCCGCCGGCCTGGATGGTGCCGGCCTACCAGCGGCGCCGCCTGTCCGGGGACCGCCTGCGTGCGCGTTGACGTGGGCGGGTGTCAGCGGCTGTCGCCGAAGGCGGCGACGCCGGCCGCGATGCGGGTGAGCGTGGTCAGCCCGCACAGCGCGGCAAAGCCGCAGGCCAGTGGCACGAACCCGGCGGGCCACAGGCACATGCACACGAACACCGCGATGGTCTCGGTGCTTTCCGTGAGCCCACCCAGGTAGTGGAAGCCCTTGCGCGGAAAGGCCGTGCTGGCCAGGCCACGCCGGGCGGCCAGCACCGCGAAGGCCAGGAAACTGCTGCCCGTGCCCATGAAGCCGAACAGCAGCAGCGCTGCCGGCAGGCCGTTGCGCCCCGGGTCGGCCAGCGCGAAGGCCAGCGGGATGCTGGCGTAGAAGATGAAGTCGAGGGTGATGTCCAGAAAGGCGCCACGGTCGGTGGGCCGGCCCAGGCGGGCCAGGGCGCCGTCCAGGCCATCGGCCAGCCGGTTCAGGGCGATGGCCAGCAAGGCCAGCCGGGGGTGTCCGCTGGCGATCAGTGGCACGGCCAGCAGACCGATGGCGAATCCGGCCCAGGTCAGGGTGTCGGCGTGCAGGCCCCGGGCCTGCAGCGGCCGGGCCATGGCCGCCAGGGGGCGGCGCAGCAGGGTGTTGAGCGCGGCGTCAAGCATGGCCTTCCCCGATCTGGATCACACGGCCCCCCGGTGGCACGTCGGCGGGGTCGTGGGTCACCTGCAGCGTGGGCACGCCCTGCTGCTGCAGGCGCTCGAAGACCTGTGCGCGAAAACGGGTGCGCAGGCC
Organism: Hydrogenophaga sp. OTU3427; assembly: GCF_038440225.1. Taxonomy (NCBI): domain Bacteria; kingdom Pseudomonadati; phylum Pseudomonadota; class Betaproteobacteria; order Burkholderiales; family Comamonadaceae; genus Hydrogenophaga; species Hydrogenophaga sp. OTU3427. The sequence goes on from NZ_JASATI010000057.1 coordinate 17,156, forward strand.
GATGTCGAGACGGGAGAAGGCCTCGTCCAGCAGCAGTGCCTGCGGCTGGGCCAGCAGCGCGCGCATCAGGCTCACGCGCGCGCGCTGCCCGCCCGAGAGCGAGGCGGGGTCGCGGTCGTGTTGACCCGCCAGACCGATGTCGTCCAGGGTCCGCTCCACCTCGGCCCGCCGTGCCCGGGCGCCACGCAACGATGCCGGCAGCGCGAAGGCCAGGTTGTGGCCGACGCTGAGGTGGGCAAACAGCAGGTCGTCCTGGAACAGGATGCCGATGCGGCGCTGCTCTGTCGGCAACCGATCCACCCGGCGCTGACCCAGCCAGAGCGCGCCCTCGGCATGGAAGCTGGGGTCAAGGTCGCCGATCATCCAGTGCAGCAGGCTGGACTTGCCCGAGCCCGACGGCCCCATCAGCGTGAGCACCTCGCCGGGTGCAATCTGCAGCTCCAATCGCCGCAACAGCTGGGTGGTCGGCAAGCTCAGGTGGAAGGATTCGAGGCGAAGCATGGGCATGGGGTGGTGGGCTGGGTGACGGGCACCAAGCGGCGTCAGGCCAGGCCCCGGCGGCGCCGGCCCAGCCAGCGCCCGGCCAGGCCCGCCAGACCAAACGCCGCCCAGGGCAGCAGCACCTGCAGCAGGGCGTGCACCGCCAGCACGCGGCGGTTGCCGCCGGCGCTCAGGGCGATGGCTTCGGTGGTGACGGTGGCAAAACGCCCGCCTCCGGCGAACAGCGTGGGCAGGTACTGCGCCACGCTGACCGCAAAACCCACGGCCAGCGCGGCCAGCATGGGCCGGGCCAGCAGCGGCCATTTCACCCGCAGGCAGGCCAGCAGCCGAGACAGGCCCAGCGCCCGCGCGGTCGACATCAGGCGGGGGTCGACCGCGCGGTAGGGACCGGCCAGGCACACCACCGTGTAGGGCAGCACCCACATCAGATGGCTCCACAGCAAGCCGCTCGCGCTGCCGTCCAGCCGCCACGCGAGCAGCACCGTGTATTGCCCGGCCGCCAGCGGCAGGGCCGGCACGACCAGGGGCAGGTAGAGCAGGGGGGTGAGCCGTGGCGGCGCCCATTCCAGCCACAGCAGCGCCGCGGGCAGGCACAGTAGGCACGAGGCCGTGGCCAGCCACAGGGTGGTCAGCAAGGGAGCCCAGTCGGCCCGCGCCCACGCCGCCAGCGTGAGCGCCTCGGGCCACCGGGCGGGGAAGAACCAGGCATCGGCCACCGACCACAAGGCCAGCACGCCGACCACAGCGACACCGGGCAGCAGCAGCGTGCCCAGCGCCAGCGACCGGCCCCAGCCCCAGCCCTGGCCGCCCGGTGCGTGGCGCCGGCCGTGGGGATAGGGCCTGCAATGGCGCAGGCCGTGCCAGCCGGCCCAGGCCACACCGCCCAGCGCCAGCAGCAGGGCCAGCAGGCCCCAGGCCGCCGCCGCGCCACGGGCCTGCAGCGCCGGGTCCGGGTCGGTCAGCCAGCGCCAGGCCAGCACGGCCAGGGTGGGCGGGTTGTTCGGCCCCAGCACCAGGGCCATGTCGACCACCGACAGGCTGTAGCCCAGCACCGCCGCCAGCGGCCAGCCCAGGCGCGGCAGCAACTGCGGCCACAGCACCAGGCGCCAGGTCTGCCAGCGGCCGTAGCCCAGGCTGCGCGCGACCGCCATCTGCCGCGCCACGGCCTGCTGGCCCAGCGCCGCCGCCAGCATCCACAGCAGAAAGGCGCACTCTTTCAGGCCCAGAGCCAGCGCCAGCGCGAGGCCATCCGGGTCCTGCACCGTGGGCCAGTCGGGCGGGGCCGACCAGCCCAGGACCGGCGCCAGCGCGCGCGCCAGCCAGCCCGAGGGCGAGAGCAGGAAAAACAGGCCCACCGCGTAGGCCGCGTGGGGCACCGACAGCCACAGGGGCAACTGGCGCTGCAGGCGCGTCCAGTCGGTGCCGGGGTAGCAGGCCATGGCGATGGCGGCTGCCAGCAGGCAGGCCAGGCCCGTGCCCAGCGTGGCCGACACCAGGGTTGCGCGCAGTGCCTGTGGCCATTGCGTGTCGGCCCACAGACCCGCCCAGGTGCCACCATCCAGGGCGGGCAGCAGGGCGCCGTGCAGCCCGGGCAGCAGTGGGCCCAGGATCAGCAGCACCGGCAAGCCCGCCCACAGGCGCGGCCAGGGCGTGTGGGCTGGGCGGGCTTGTCTGAAGGGCCACACGGCGGGCGGTTCGGTCAACGCTGGCCGTAGCGCCGTTGCCACTCGGCTTCCAGCGCCTGGACCCAGCTGGCGTCGGGCTCGGGCAGGGTGGGCACCGCTTCGGTCAGGGCGCCGGGTGGGGGCTGGCGCAGGCGCTCGCGCCACGCGGCCGGCAGCCGGTCGGCGCTGAGCACGCTGCCGTCGCCCCAGACCGCGGTGTCGGCCTTGTGCGCCTGGGCTTCGGCGGAGAGCAGGAAGTTGGCGAACACCTGGGCCCCGGCGCGCGCGCGCGCGTTGGCCGGGATGGCCAGGAAATGCACGTTGCCGATGGTGCCGCCGCTGAAGCCAAAGCTGTAGACGCTGGCCGGCAGCTGGCGGCTGGCGATCAGGTGGGCACCTTCGTTGGGGTTGAAGCTGAGCGACAGCAGCAGTTCACCGTCGGCCAGCATGCGGTGCATCTCGGCCGCGCTGGTGGCAAAGCCACGGCCACCGCGCCACTGCAGCGGGTGCAGCTGGTCCAGATAGGCCCAGAGCGGCGCGGTGGCGTGGGCCAGCGTGGCCGGGTTCACCGGTTGCTGCAGGGCGCCACGGTCCGGTGTCAGCTCGATCAGCAACTGCTTGAGGAAGGTGGTGCCGTGAAAGTCGGGTGGGCGCGGGTAGCTGGTGCGACCTGGGTGGGCACGGGCGAAGGCCAGCCACTGCGCGGCCGAGCGCGGCGGCACGGGCGTGTGGACGCGGTTGGCCATGAAGGTCAGCTGCGCCGTGCCCCAGGGCGCTTCGAAGCCGTCGGTGGGGAGCGAAAAATCGCTGCGCACCGGTTTGGCGGTGTCCACCAGCGGCCAGTTCGGCAAGGCCTCGGCCCAGGGGCCGAACAGCGCGCCGGCCAGCTTCAGCTGGCGGAAGTTCTCGCCGTTGAGCCACACCAGGTCCACGCTGCCGTCGCTGTGGCGTCCGGCGGCCCGTTCGGTCAGGAGGCGCTTGACGACCTCGGCGGTGTCGGCCACCTTCACATGCCGGACCTCCACGCCATGGCGCCGCCTGGCCTCGGCCGCGGCCCAGGCGATGTAGGCATTGCTTGCCTCGCCGCCGCCCCAGGCGTTGAAAAACACGGTCTGGCCCCGCGCCTCGGCCTCGGTGCGTGCCCAGTCGCCGCTGGTCTGGGCGTGGCCGCTGCCGGTGGCGGCAGCGGCCATCAAGGTGCTGATGAACTGGCGGCGTTGCATGGTGGGTGGGGACTCCAAAGGCCAAAAGCTTACACGGCGCGGCATCCGCGCCACGCCAGGGTCCGCGATACGCCATGCCGCGTGCGCCCTTGTCAGAATGTCAAGCACAAGCTGCGATACTTTGACCAATGGCCCTGAATGCCCTGTTGATCGACGCCGATGCCGAGCGCGCCCACGCGCTGGACGCGGCCCTGCGGGTGTTTGATCCCGAAGCCCGGGTGGCGGTGTTGGGTGGCTTGGCCGAGGCCAGGCAGCGGCTGCTGGCCGGCCCGGCGCCCGACCTGGTGGTGGTGGCCTTGGACCTGCCCGATGGGGACGTGCTGGACGCCGGGCTCGATTGGGCGCGCTGGCCCTGCCTGGTGCGGGTGGCGCCGGGCGAGGAGGCCCTGGCCGCGCGGGCCATGCGCTGCGGTTTCAGCGACTACTTCATTGCCGATGCCGGCCACGGCTACCTGCACACCTTCCCCGAGCAGGTGCGCGCCTTGCTGGGCAAGCAGGATACCCTGCAGCGCCTGCGTCACACGGTGGAGCGGCTGGACCTGGTGCTGGGTGCGGTGGACCTGGGCCTGTGGGACCGCGACCTGCGCACCGGCCGGGTGTCCATGGACGACCGCTGGTTCGGCCTGCTGGGCTATGCGCCCGGCGGGATCGAAACCGACCGCGGCGCCTGGCTGACCCACGTGCACCCGGCCGACCTGTTGACGGTGGAACACTCGCGCCAACTCGCCCTCAGCGGTGATGCGTACCTGCTGGACATGGAATTTCGCATGCGCCACCGGCAGGGCCACTGGGTGTGGCTGCACAGCCGTGGCCGGGTGGTGGAGCGCGGCCCGGACGGCACGCCCCTGCGCATGGTGGGTTCACACGCTGACATCACCCAGCGCAAACACGCCGAGCTGGCCTTCGCCCGCCAGCACCGGCTGCTGCAGGCAGTGAGCCGGGCGCAGAACAGCTTCATCGAGCAGAACCACCCGCAGCGCGCGTTCCAGCTCTTGCTGGAAGAGTTGCTGCAGGTCACCGACAGCGAATACGGTCTGGTGGGCGAGGTGGTGCCGCGACCGGGTGGCGTGCCCTACTTGCGCATCCACGCGATGACCGACATTTCCTGGGACCCAGCCTCGCGAGAGCTGTTCGCTCGGGTGGATCATGGCGGCATGGTGTTTGACAGCCCCGACAGCCTGCTGGGGGTCTCGCTGCGCACCGGCGAGCCGGTGATCGCGAACGACCCGGCACACGACCCCCGCAGCACCGGCCGGCCCCATGGCCACCCACCCTTGCGCGCCTACCTGGGGCTGCCGGTCAAGGTCGATGGCGAACTGGTCGCCCTGGTGGGCGTGGCCAACCAGCCAGGGGGGTATTCGCAGGCCGATGTCGACTTCCTCGCGCCCTTCATCAGCACCGTGGGGCAGTTGTTCCGTGCCTGGCGGGTGGAGCAGCAACGTGCCCAGGCCCAGCAAGCCCTGCAGATCACCTTGGACAGCATGGACCAGGGCATCCTGCGGGTGTCGCCCGAGGGCGTGGTCACGACCTTCAACCAGCGCGTGCTCGACCTGTTGGACCTGCCCAAGGCCCTGCTGGAGTCCCGGCCCAATTTCAATGCCCTGGTGGCCTACCAGCGCGAGCAGGGCGCTTTCGGGCCGAAGTTCGAGCTGGTGGACCCGGGCGGACGGGCCTACGTGGCCGATGCCGCGCGGCTGGACGGCGAAGGCCTGCCGGCGCCCGGCAGCTACTGGCGGCGCACCTTGGGCGGCCTGGCGCTGGAAGTGCGCTCACGACCGCTGCCCGACGGAGGCATGGTGCGCACCTATTCCGACGTCAGCGGCTACTTCGATGCCCAGGATGCCCTGAGCGAAAGCGAGGCGCGTTTTCGAAGCCTGGTCGAACTGTCGTCCGACTGGTACTGGGAGCAGGATGCCGAGTTCCGTTTCGTGCACGCGGCCGGCGCGCTGGAAGAAGGCACCGGCATGCCCATCGAAGGCCACCTGGGCAAGACGCGGCAGGAACTCGGCGCCCTCAACATGACGGCCGCCGACTGGGCCGAACACCAGCGCATGCTGGACGCGCACGAGGTCTTCCGCGACCTCGAGCTGCAACGGGCTGGACCAGACGGCGGCTCCTTCTGGGTGGTTCTCAGCGGGGCGCCCATTTTCGACGCCCAGGGCCGCTTCACCGGCTACCGCGGGGTGGGCCGCAACATCGACGCCAGCAAGCGGGCACAGGAAGAGGTGCAGGCTGCGCGCAACCGCCTGCAGGCCATCCTGGAGGCCATTCCCGACCCGCTGTTCGAGATCACGGCCGAAGGGCGCTACGTCTATGTCAGCAGCAAGGACCCCGAGCAACTGGCGGCGGCGCCGGAACAGTTGCTGGGACGCACCATCCAGGAGGTGCTGGATCCCGCCGCCGCCGCCGTGGTGATGGCGGCGATGGCCGAGGCGCAGCAGGAGGGTGCCTCGGTGGGGCGGCAGTACAGCCTGCAACTCGCGGGCGGGCAGCACTGGTTCGAACTGTCGGTCACCCGCAAGCCGCCCCTGGCCGGCGAGTCCGAGCGTTTCGTGATGCTGGCCCACGACGTCACCGGCCGCAAGCGCGCCGACCAGGAAATCGAGCGCCTCGCCTTCCACGACGTGTTGACCGGCCTGCCCAACCGCCGCCTCTTGCTGGACCGGCTGGCGGTGGCCATCGCCAGCACGGCGCGCGCGGGTGAACACGGTGCCCTGCTGTTCATCGACCTGGACAACTTCAAGGACCTCAACGACACCCTCGGGCACGACCGTGGCGACGAGCTGCTGCAGCAGGTGGCGCAGCGCCTGCAAAGTGCCCTGCGCGGCACAGACACCGTGGCGCGCCTTGGCGGCGATGAGTTCGTTCTGATGCTCGAGGGCCTGAGCGCCGTCGAAGCCCAGGCGGCGGTGGAGGCCGAGGCCATCGCACGCAAGATACTCACCATGCTCAACCAGCCCTACCTGCTCGCGGGGCGCGACCACAACAGCTCGCCCAGCATCGGCGTGGCCTTGTTCGGCAGTGCCAGTGACACGGTGGACGAGCTGCTCAAACGCGCCGATCTGGCCATGTACCGCGCCAAGATCGAGGGGCGCAACACGCTGCGCTTCTACGACCCGCAGATGCAGGCCTCGGTGCTGGCGCGCGCCTCGTTGGAGGCCGACCTGCGCGTGGGTTTGCAGCGCCACGAGCTGGCGCTGTTTTTCCAGCCGGTGGTGGATGTGCAGGGCCGCATGGTGGGCGCCGAAGCCCTGGTGCGCTGGCGCCACCCGCAGCGCGGCATGGTGTCGCCGGGTGATTTCATTCCCATCGCGGAGCAGACCGGCCTGATCCTGCCGCTGGGCCACTGGGTGCTGCAACGCGCCTGCGAATGCCTGCGCGACTGGGCCGGCAACCCCGACCTGGCCCACATGAGCCTGGCCATCAACATCAGCGCCCGCGAGTTCCGCAGCGCGGGTTTTGTGGCGCAGGTCAGCGATGCGCTGGAGCGCACCGGCATCGACCCCTCGCGCCTGAAGCTGGAACTGACCGAAAGCATGTTCCTGCACGATGCCGACGAGATCGCCGACAAGATGAACCGGCTCAAGGCCTGTGGCCTGCGCTTCTCACTCGATGACTTTGGCACCGGCTACTCGTCGCTGAGCTACCTCAAGCGCCTGCCGCTGGATCAGCTCAAGATCGACCAGTCCTTCGTGCGCGACGTGCTGGACGACCCGGACGACGCCGCCATCGTGCGCACCATCCTGACCTTGGCCCAGAGCCTGGACCTGGCGGTGGTGGCCGAAGGCGTTGAGACCCGGGGCCAGCGCGATTTCCTCGCGCTCAACGGCTGCCGCCAGTTCCAGGGCTACCTCTTCGGGCGCCCGTCCCCGGACATGGGCGACTTCACGCCCCTGCTCTGACGCCTCAGAACGGCGCGTCGCTGCCGTGCGAGTGGGTGTCGTCGGCCACGGCGTCGGCGGCGCTGTCGGCCACCGGCGCACCGGTGGCGATTTCACCCGTGGCCTGGCGCACGGCGGCCTTGTCGCCGGCGCTGGCGAACTTGCTGTACTTGCCCACCACGTTGACCAGCTGGCCATAGATGCGCGGATTGGCGGCCAGGCACTCCTTCTGTTCCAGGAAGTCGGCCTCGCCGGTGAAGTTGCCCACCAGGCCACCGGCCTCGGTCACCAGCAGCGAACCCGCGGCCACGTCCCAGGGGCTCAGGCCCATCTCGAAGAAGCCATCGGAGAAGCCCGCGGCCACGTAGGCCAGGTCGAGCGCGGCCGAACCGGGGCGGCGCACGCCGGCGCACAGGGGCATGACGTCGGCCAGCATGGCCATGTAGGTCTTGAACTGGTCGCCCGGGCGGAAGGGGAAGCCGGTGGAGATCAGGGTGTCGCGCAGCGTGGTGCGCTTGGCCACGCGGATGCGGCGGTCGTTGAGGTAGGCGCCGCGCCCGCGCGTGGCGCAGAAGAGGTCGTTGCGGGTGGGGTCGTAGACCACGGCCTGTTCGATCCGGCCCTTGACCGCCAGCGCGATGCTGACGCAGTAGACCGGGAAGCCGTGGATGAAGTTGGTCGTGCCGTCCAGCGGATCGATGATCCACACGTGGTCTGCACCGCCGAATTTGCCCGGCATCTCGCCGGACTCCTCGGCCAGGATGCCGTGGTCGGGGTAGGCGGTCAGCAGGGTGTCGATGATGGCTTTTTCAGCGGCCTGGTCGATTTCGGTGACGAAATCGTTGGTCTGCTTGGCCGCCACGCGCACGGATTCGACGTCGAGCGCCGCGCGGTTGATGATGGTGCCAGCGGTGCGGGCGGCCTTGATGGCCACGTTGAGCATGGGGTGCAGGTTGGACGACATGACTTGTTTAAGAACAAAAGAAAAGCCGCGTGATGGCGGCGACAATAGCGCGATTTTATCCGCCCGGCCACCCCGGTGCCAAGCGCGCGCCTTGCGACCCGTATGAAGACCCGATTTGTCCTGATCCAGACCAGCCACGCCGGCAACGTGGGCGCGACCGCCCGCGCCATGAAGGTGATGGGTTTCGACGACCTGGTGCTGGTGGCGCCGCGCTGGCCCAATGTGCTGCGGCGCGAGGAAACCATACAGCGCGCCAGCGGCGCCAACGACGTGTTGGCCAAGGCCCGCATCGTTGACACGCTGGACGAAGCGCTGGACGGCATGAGCCACCTGTGCGCCACGGCCATGACCCCACGCGACTTCGGCCCGCCCACGCGCAGCCCGCGCCAACACCTGCCCACCCTGCTGGCGCCCGGGGCGTTGCCGCAGGCGGGCGTGGCCTTCCTGTTCGGCAGTGAGCGCTTTGGCATGGCCAACGAGGACGTCTACCGCTGCCACACCTGCCTGAGCATCCCCACGGCGCCGGACTTCGGCTCGCTCAACCTGGCGGCGGCGGTGCAGCTGATCGCCTACGAGTGGCGCGAGGTGCTGGGGGGCTTCGCGCTACCGCCCACCGGCACTCCGGTCCAGGTTCCGGCCGACGCCCGGGCCGTGGCCGGCGTGCTCGATCACTGGCAGCAGGCCCTGGTGGACGTGGGTTTCCTCGATCCGGCCGCGCCCAAGAAATTGATGCCACGCTTGAACCAGTTGCTCAACCGGGCGCAACTGGCCGAGGAGGAAGTCCACATCCTGCGTGGTGTTGCCCGCGCCGTGCAACAAGCGGCCGCTCAGGCCAGGCGCTAGACTGGGCATCCCAACCGTCTCCAGCCTATGTTTGAACGTACCCGTGCGGACATCCGCATCATCCTCGACCACGACCCCGCCGCCCGCAGCACCTGGGAGGTGCTGACCTGCTACCCCGGCCTGCACGCGCTGTTCCTGCACCGACGCGCGCACGCCTGCTGGCACGGTGGCTTCAAGTGGCTGGGGCGCTTCATCTCGCACCTCTCGCGCTGGCTCACGGGCATCGAGATCCATCCCGGCGCCAAGATCGCCCCCGGGGTGTTCATCGACCACGGCATGGGCGTGGTGATCGGCGAAACCGCCGAGATCGGGGCCGGCACCACCATCTACCAGGGCGTGACCCTGGGCGGCACCTCGCTCACCAAGGGCGCCAAGCGCCACCCGACCCTGGGCCGCAACGTGGTGGTGGGCGCCGGCGCGCAGGTGCTGGGCGGCTTCACCGTGGGCGACAACGCCAAGGTGGGCAGCAACGCGGTGGTCACCAAGCCGGTGCCACCCGGTGCCACGGCCGTGGGCAACCCGGCGCGCATCATCGCCGCCGAGCTCGACGCCAAGCGCGAGGAAGTCGCGTCCAAGATGGGTTTCTCGGCCTACGGCGTGACGCAGAACGACGACCCGCTGTCCCAGGCCATGCGTGGCCTGATCGACAACGCGGCCGGCCAGGAGCACCAGATCGCGCTGCTCTGGCAGGCCATTGCCCAGCTGTCGGAATGTGTGAAGAACGGCGACTGCGTGCCCAAGGACGCGGCCCGCGAAGAGTGCTTCGAGGCCGAGAAGCTCAACCAGCTGGTCGGGAAATAAGGCGCCTCCGGAGCGGGACACGTGGCGTGTGCCAAGCCGCTCACCGGGGGCATCGCGGAGCCGGCTTCGCCGGTCCGCTGATGCCGCCCCCGTGAGGGGGTGACGC
>NZ_JASATI010000058.1:0-26304 GCF_038440225.1 Hydrogenophaga sp. OTU3427
CCGGCGCTCGGCTTTCTCAATCGGGGTGAGTTCGCCGGCCTGCAGCAGCAGCGGGCGGATGGCGCTGTAGGCCCAGTGGGTGGCGCGGGTCTGGCGGGTGGGCACGCTGGGGGGCAGCACGGCGCGCAGGCTGGGCCACAGGGGCACGAGGTTCTGCGCCTTGAGCGCGTCCACGTAGCTGGCGGGCAGGTCTTCGAGGCGGCCCAGGGCGAGATCAGGGTGGGTCATCGGTGTCTCCTTGGGGGACTCAGGCGGCCAGGCAGTTGTTGACGTTCCAGCCGTACAGCCACTCCATGGCGTCGTAGAAGCGCTCGGCCGAACGGCCGCGCCACAGTTCGTTGCGCACCAGGCGCTCCACGCCCTGGGCGTGGTAGATGCGGCCCATCTCGCGCGAGCTCAGCACGATGCGGGCGGTGCGCGCCACCCGCGAACGCTGGTAGAGGTCCAGCGCCTGCGTCCAGTCCTTGTGGCACACCCGCAGGGCTTCGCCCAGCGTCACGGCGTCTTCCATGGCCATGCACGCGCCCTGCGCCATGTACTGCGTGGTCGGGTGCGCAGCGTCGCCCAGCAGGGTCACGCGGCCATAGGTCCACTGGGCGATGGGCTCGCGGTCGGCGGTGGCCCAGCGGCGCCAGCTCTTGGGCAGCTCGATCAGCTGGCGGGCGCGCGGGCAGATGCCCTGGAAGTAGCTCTCGACCTCGGCCTTGCTGCCGTCGGTCACGCCCCATTCTTCCTGCTGGCGGCTGTGGAAGGTCACGACCACGTTGTACTGTTCGCCGCCGCGCAGCGGGTAGTGCACCAGGTGGCAGTTGGGGCCGACCCAGATGCTGGCGGCGTTCCACTGCAGGTCGACGGGGAAGTCGGCCTTGTCGACCACGGCTCGGTACACGACATGGCCGGTCACCCGCGCCGGGTCGCCCACGTACTGCTGGCGCACCACCGACTTGACGCCGTCGGCGCCGATCAGCGCCTGGCCCCGGTGGGCGGTGCCGTGCTGGTCGAACACCGTCACGCCCTGGGCGTCCTGTTCGATGCGCTCGACCCGGGTGGAGGTCAGGAACTCGACCTGGCCGCTGGCCTGTGCGCCTTCAAACAGCGACAGGTGCACGTCGGCCCGGTGGATCACGGCATAGGGGTTGCCAAAACGCTGGCGGAAGGCCTCACCGGTGGGTATGAAGCCCACCTGGTACTCGTCGATGGCGTCGTGCATGACCATGTGGTCGGTGTAGACGGCGCGGCCACGGGCGCGCTCGCCGATGCCCAGCGCGTCGAACGCGTGGAAGGCGTTGGGGCCGAGCTGGATGCCAGCCCCGATCTCGCCGAGTTCGGCCGCCTGCTCCAGCACCTTGACCTGAAAGCCCTGGCGCACCAGGGCCAGCGCGGTGGCCAGCCCGCCGATGCCGCCGCCGGCCACGAGCACCGGTTGCTGTGAAACGCTCTCCGCCATGGACATGTCTCCGTTGTGGTTGGGTTAATCGTCAGTATACATATCATCAGCATAGATGCGCAATCAAAACCTGCGTCAAAAACGTCCATCGGCGACGAGTGGCTACGATGGCGTTCGCCCCGCCGCCCGCACACCATGCCGCACACCCCCACATTGCCCACCCAGGTCCTGACCTCCGAAGACGCCCAACACCTCCGGGCCGCCGCCACGCGCGCGACCACGCCCTGTGGCGATGGCCACGTCGTCTGGCACCTGTGGGGCCAGGGCGCGCCGGTGGTGTTGCTGCATGGCGGCTCGGGCAGCTGGACCCACTGGCTGCGCAACATCGCGCCGCTGGTGGCGGCGGGCCACCAGGTGCTGGCGCCCGACCTGCCCGGCTTCGGCGATTCGGACCCGCCGCCCGAAGGCCACGACGCCGACGCCATGCCGCCGCTGATCGAGGCGGGGCTGTCGGCCCTGCTCGGCGCGCGGCCGGTGGACCTGGTGGGTTTTTCCTTCGGCGGCATGGTGGCCGGCCTGCTGGCGGCGCAGTGGCCGCAGCGGGTGCGCCGCCTGGTGCTGGTGGGCGCTCCGTCGCTGAGCACCGATCCCCCGCCGGTGCTGGACCTGCGCATGTGGTCGCACGTGCCGCCCGGCCCGACGCGCGAGGCCGTGCTGCGGCACAACCTGGCCCAGCTCATGGTGCACGACCCGGGCACGATCGACGACATCGCGCTGGCGCAGCACACCCACAACCTGAAACGCGAACACCGCCGCATGAAGCGGCGCCGGCTCTCGCAGACCGACCTGCTGCTGCGCACCCTGCCCGGGGTACAGGCCCCGCTGTGGGGCATCTGGGGCGCCGAGGACGCGCTCTACCGCGGGCGCCGCGACAGCGTGCCCCAGGCCTTGGCCCGGGCGCCCCGTTTCCAGTCGCTGGCGTGGCTGGCGGACGCCGGCCACTGGGCCCAATACGAGCGGGCAACGGCCTTCAACGTCGCGCTGTCACACGCCCTGGCCGCCGACGTGCCCGGCTGACCCCACGGACCGGGAACGCGCACCCACAACCTGCGATCATCAGGGGATACCGCGCTGTCCACGGGCAGCTGATCCACCCCTTGCTGAAAGGACCCGCCATGCCCTTGTGGGCCTCCGCCGTGCCCTTCGTCGCCGCCGCCCTTCTGGCCGGCTCGCTCCAGTTCACCATCGGCCCGCTGCTGGCCAGCGCCTGTGCCATTGGCCTGATGGCCGCCGTCATCGCCGCCGTGCACCACGCCGAGGTGGTGGCCCACAAAGTGGGCGAACCCTTCGGGACCCTGGTGCTGGCCGTGGCCATCACCGTGATCGAGGTGGCGCTGATCGTCTCCATGATGCTGGCCGGCGGCGCCGACAAGGCCACGCTGCCGCGCGACACCGTCTACTCGGCGGTCATGATCATCTGCACCGGCGTGGTCGGCATCTGCCTGCTGGTGGGCGGCCTGCGCCACCACGAACAGAGCTTTCACGTCGCGGGTGCCAATTCGGCCCTGGCCGCGCTGGTGGCCCTGGCCGGCCTGGTGCTGGTGCTGCCGGTCTACACCACCAGCGCACCCGGCGGGGCCTATACCGTGTCGCAGCTGAGCTTCGTGGCCGTCGCCTCGCTGGCCCTGTGGGGCGTGTTCGTCTTCGTGCAGACGGTGCGTCACCGCGACTATTTCCTGCCGACCCAGGGCGCGGACAACGAACATGAACACGCCACCCCGCCCACCGCGCCCCAGGCCTGGGCCAGCTTTGGCCTGCTGATCGTGGCCCTGGTGTCGGTGGTGGGGCTGGCCAAACAGCTCTCGCCCACCATCGAGTCGGCGGTGGCCGCCGCCGGCGCGCCCGAGGCGGTGATCGGCATCGCCATCGCCCTGCTGGTGCTGCTGCCCGAGACCTGGGCCGCCGTGCGCGCGGCGCGTGCCGACCGCCTGCAGACCAGCATGAACCTGGCCCTGGGCTCGGCGCTGGCCAGCATCGGCCTGAGCATCCCGGCGGTGGTGGTGGTGGCCGTGTGGCTGGACTTGCCCCTGGTGCTGGGCCTGTCGACCAAGGACGTGGTGCTGCTGACCTTGACCTTCCTGGTCAGCGCCATCACCCTGGCCTCGGGTCGCACCAACGTCATGCAGGGCGCGGTCCACCTGGTGCTGTTCGCCGCCTTCCTGTTCCTGTCGCTGGTGCCCTGAAGTGAAACCGTCCACCCCGTTGCTTGCCCGCTGCGCGTGGCCGCATCCCCCTCAAGGGGCGACACCAGCCGTCCTTCAGAGCCGGCCCGGCGGTGTCCCCCGGTTCGACCGTTTCATGCGTCGCGGGTCGCGCTCCGGCGCGATGGAAAACTGAGACCCCCCATGCCGCACGACATCAGCCTCATCGCCACCATCGCCGCAGGCTTCGGGCTGGCCCTGGTCTTCGGGCTGCTGGCCGCGCAATTGAAGATGCCCCCGCTGGTGGGCTACCTGCTGGCCGGCATCGTCATCGGCCCGGCCACGCCAGGCTTCGTGGCCGACGTGGGCCTGGCCGGCCAGCTGGCCGAGATCGGCGTGATGCTGCTGATGTTCGGTGTCGGCCTGCATTTCTCGCTCGACGACCTGATGGCGGTCAAACGCATCGCCGTCCCAGGCGCGGTGGTGCAGATCGCCGTGGCCACCCTGCTGGGCGCCGGCCTGTCGCTGTGGTGGGGCTGGTCGCTGGGCGCGGCCGTGGTGTTCGGCCTGTGCCTGTCGGTGGCCAGCACGGTGGTGCTGCTGCGCGCGCTGGAGGCGCGCGGGCTGCTGCAGTCGGTCAATGGGCAGATCGCGGTGGGCTGGCTGGTGGTGGAGGACCTGGTCATGGTGCTGGTCCTGGTGCTGCTGCCTGCTCTGGCCGGCGTGCTGTCGGCCGACCAGGGGGCACCGGCCGCCGGCGGCGCGCTGTGGCAGACCGTGGGCCTGACGCTGGCCAAGGTCACGGCCTTCCTGCTGGTGATGCTGGTGCTGGGCCGGCGCCTGCTGCCGCGCCTGCTGTGGTGGGTTTCGCGCACCGGCTCGCAGGAGCTGTTCACCCTGTGTGTGGTGGCGGTGGCCGTGGGCGTGGCCTTTGGCGCGGCCAAGCTGTTCGATGTGTCCTTCGCGCTGGGCGCCTTCTTCGCCGGCATGATGATGCGCGAGTCCGAGTTCAGCCACCGCGCGGCCGACGAATCCCTGCCGCTGCGCGATGCCTTCGCCGTGCTGTTCTTCGTCTCGGTGGGCATGTTGTTCGAGCCTTCGGTGATCTGGGCCGAGCCGCTGAAGCTGCTGGCGGTGGTGCTGATCATCCTGTTCGGCAAGACGCTGGCCGCGGTGGCCCTGGTGCTGCTGTTCCGCTACCCGCTCAACACCGCGCTGACGGTGGGCGCCAGCCTGGCCCAGATCGGCGAGTTCTCCTTCATCCTGGCCGCGCTGGGCGTGTCGCTTGGCCTGCTGCCCCCCGAGGGCCAGAGCCTGGTGCTTGCCGGCGCCCTGATTTCCATCGCCGCCAACGCCGCGTTGTTCCATGTGCTGGAGCCGCTGCGCCAGAGCTTGCTCAGGCGCTCGGCCTGGGCGCGTCGCATGGAGATGCGCGACGACCCGCTGGCCGAACTGCCGCAGTCGACCGACCACGCCTACCTCAGCGGCCAGGTGGTGCTGGTCGGGCACGGCCGGGTGGGCCAGCGCGTGGCGGCCGAACTGCGCCAGCACGGCATCCCCTTCGTGGTGGTGGACCAGAACCGCGAGCGCGTGGAGGCGCTGCGCCAACAGGGCCTGGCCGCCGTGACCGGTGACGCCACCGATGCGACCGTGCTGGTCCAGGCCCACATCGCGCAGGCCGCCATGCTGGTGCTCACCGTGGGCGATCCGCTGCAGGTGGGCCAGATGGTGGCCACCGCGCGCACGCTGAACGGGGGCATCGAGGTGGTGCTGCGCGCCCACAACGACGACGAGTCGGCCCTGCTGCGCCAGCAGGGCCTGGGCACGGTGTTCTTCAGCGACGAGGAACTGGCCCGCAACATGTCGGGCCACGTGACGCGGCGTTTTGCGGCGCCCACGCCCCATGCGCCCAAGGCCGGCACGGCTGCCGGCTGACGGCAATCAGCCCGACAGCTCGCTCCTGGCCTGCGCCAGCCCGCGCTGCGCGGTGCGCAGGTCCATCGTCGGGTACAGGTGCTTGAGCGCGCGCAAGGCCAGGTTGCCCAGCAGCGTGGCCAGCCGCTCGGCAACATCGGCGCCATCCAGCGGATCGTCCATGTCGGCGTGGCAGGCGGCCAGCTCGGTGGCCTGGGCGTCCACCACCGCCCGCACCACGCCCCGCCAGTCGGCGGGCGCGCCGTCGTCGACAAAATCACCGCGCCCGCGCCCAAAATGCGCCACCGCGAGGTAGGTCAGCAGGGCCACCTCCACCAGCTCCCGCCAGGCCACCAGGGACAGGCGTGCGCTGGGCACGTCGACGCCACGCAGCCGGTTGGCCGCCAGCGCGGCGCCGGCAAAGGTCACGGCTCCCACCACGGCGCCGACCACCGCGCCGGCCCCCATGGACAGACCACCGGCCAGCAGATCGGCCCCCAGGCCGGTGGCCGCGCCCGAGGTGATGGCGCCCAGCAGCCCCACGTGGGCCACCTGGGTGGGTGTCTTGAGCGTCAGCAGCGAGCGCTGCAGCGACTGCCAGTGCGGGCGGCCGGCTTCGCCGTGCAGGCCATGCAGGTCGAGCAGGTCCCGGGTCAGGGCCGCCTGCCCCTCGGCCACGCGCCGGGCCAGCGCGTCGGCCAGGCCATCGGCCGCGCCCTGCTGCGTTTCAGCGGCACGCAACAGCGCCTGCGCCATGGCCGTCATGGCGCGCGCCAAGCGTGCGAGCTGGACCTGCCACCACCGCTCCACCAGGCGCTGGTGTCCGGCCTGCTGGTGCGCCGGCAGACAGGGCCCCAGGGCCTGGAACAAGGCGTCTTCCTGCACCCAGCAGCGGCTGAAGGCGTCCAGCGGCAGCACCGCACGCACCCACGCGAAGGGCTGCAGGTGCCGCTGCCAGCGCGCCAGTTCGGCGGCCTGGTGCCCGGCCTCGCCCGGCGCACCGAGCTGGTTGAGCAGCACCAGCACCGGCTTGCCCATCCAGCCCAGAATCTTGAGCTCCGGCGCCAGGTAGCCGGCGTCCTGCGGCGCCTCGCTGGCGTTGACGAGGTAGAGCACGGCATCGGCGTGGTCGCGCGCGTTCAACATGGCGCGCTGGCTCAGGAAGAAGCTGGGGTCGCGGAAACGGTCCCACACCTGGGAGAGAAACCAGCCCAGCGGGTTGCCGGCCTGGCTGAGCCGGCGGTGCAGGCGGGCGGAATCGCCCAGGCCGGGGGTGTCCCACCACAGCAGGCGGTCACCGGCGTCCGTGTGCAACAGGGTGTGGGCCTCGGCCTGCTGGGTCACGTGGGCGGCGTCGCGCACCTCGCCCACCTCGGCACCCAGCAGGGTGCGGGTGAGCGTGGTCTTGCCGACGTTGGTGTGCGAGACCAGGCAGAGCTGGAGGGTGACCGGTTCAGGCGGCGTCATGCACAGGCTCCAGGTGGCAGACCCGCACGCTCACCGCGTAAGCGCCCAGAAAATCGCGCCACAGCGCCTCACGTTCGGCCAGGCGCGCGCCACGCACGCCGTCGGCCAGGTGGGCGCTCAGGCCGCTGCTGTCCAGCCAGACGGCCAGCCCGCCGGGCACCTGGCGTTGCAATTGCTGCACAAAAGCACCATGGGTTTCGCGTTCCGGCGTCGCGGCGAGGCTGAACAGCGCGACGGGCTGCTGGGGCCGGTCCCGCTCGGGCGCGGGCAGCGGCGCGGGCGCGTCGCCGTAGGCGGTGCCGGGCAGCAGCCGCAGCGTGGCCGAGGCGCCGAAGCTGGCGCGCACCGCCGCCGCCAGGCCCTGCTGCTGCGCCGGCGTGGGGCTGAGGCTGTAGGGCAGCACCAGCACACAGGTGCCGGGGCCGCCGTGCTCGGCCAGCAAGCGCACGAAGTAGGGATCGGACAGATCGAGGTGCAGGCGGCGGGCGTGGCGCCGCGCCCGCCAGACCGACAGGCCCGCCAGCACCAGCCGGGGCAAGGCCACGCCGAGCAGCAGCAGGCGGCTCCACCACCCGGCCCAGAGGCTGCCGTCGGCCTTGGTGGCGGCCACGCCACGCTCCAGGCGCAGCATGTCCTCCAGGCTGAAGGGCGCCGCGCCCACCCACTGGCCCACGGTGGACAACAGCAGGTGCATCTGCCGCGCGTCCAGCCACTGGCTTTGCCAGCCGACACGGAATTCGGTGAAGAAGCCCTTGAACAGCAAGGCGCCCACCATGCCCAGCGCACACAGGGCCGCGGCCAGGTGCAGCGTGGCCACCAGGCGGGCCGCGGTGGCCGGGCCAGCCAGGCGCATCCAGTCGCGCTGGAACTGGCGCGAGATGCCCAGCAGGCCTTGTGACCAGCGACTGGGCCAGGCCAGCCGGGCCAGCGTGGCGCCCACCCAGGACACCGAAGCCGGGCCCCGCAGCAGGCCCGACACGGCGGCCACGGCCAGGCCGGCGAAGACCAGCAGGTTCCAGCCTAGGAACAGACACAAGGCGGGCGAGAGCAGATCGATGGCACCGGGCGAGACCCAGAACTCGGCCAGCAGGCCGGCAAGCAGCCCCAGCAGCGGCAGGCCCACGCGCCACAGCACCATCAGCGGCCCACCCGCCAGCAGGGCCTGCAGGCGTGGCTGGTGCGCCAGGGCGTCCTGCTGCAGCCGTTCGGCGCGGCGGGCGATGAAGGCCTCGGTCCAGTCCCGGCGGCGGGCATCGGACGCCGGACGCGGGGCGGCGGACAGCGCCGCGGCCGTGGCCAGGTCGCGCTGCGCTTCGCTCAGGAACGTGCCCCCGGACGGGGCCGTTTCAATCGCCTTGACCAGGAGCACCGCCCTGGCCTGTTGCTCGTTCATCTGACGCCTTCCCCCTGGACCCGCAGCGGGCCCTCGGCGCCATTATGCGGAGCGCGGCGATATCACTTCGCGGGCAGCACCGTGCCCCAGCATTCGCCAAAGCCCACGCGCGCCGCACCCGGCTGTTCGCACCAGCCGCGCAGCACCACGGCGTCGCCGTCGAGCAGGAAGGTGCGGGTCTCGCCGTTGGGCAGCCGCACCGGGTTCTTGCCACCCTGGGTCAGCTCGATCAGCGCGCCGGCCTGGTCCAGCGTCGGTCCCGACAAGGTGCCGGTGCCCAGCAAATCGCCCGGCTGCAGGTTGCAGCCGTTGATGGTGTGGTGGGTCACCATCTGCGCCAGCGTCCAGTAGGCGTGGCGGTAGCTGGTGCGGCTGATGCTGGCGTCCTGTTCGCCGGCCTGGCGCATCTGCGCCGTCTGAAGGCCCACCTGCAGCTGGATGTCGAAGGCACCGCCCGCGCGGTTGGCTTCGCTGTCCAGGTAGGGCAACGGCTGGGGGTCGTCGGCCGGGCGGACGAAGGGCACGCGGTAAGGCGCCAGCGCTTCAAGCGTCACGATCCAGGGCGAGATGGTGGAGGCGAAGTTCTTGGACAGGAAGGGCCCCAGCGGCTGGTATTCCCAGCCCTGCAAGTCGCGCGCCGACCAGTCGTTGAGCAGGCAGATGCCGAACACGTGGGCCTCGGCCTCGGTGATGGGCACGGCGTCGCCCAGGGCGTTGCCGGTGCCGATGAACACGCCCAGCTCCAGCTCGATGTCCATGCGCTGGCTGGCGGCCAGCACGGGGGCGTCGGCATCGGGCGCCTTGACCTGGCCCTTGGGACGCGGGAAGGCGTGGCCCGAGACCACGATGCTGGAGGCCCGGCCGTGGTAGCCGATGGGCACCCACTTGTAGTTGGGCAGCAGCGGGTTGTCGGGGCGGAACTGTTTGCCGATGTTGGTGGCGTGGTGGACCGAGGTGTAGAAGTCGGTGTAGTCGCCGATCTGTGCAGGGACGTCGAATTCCGCCACCGCCTGCGGCACCAGGCAGGCCTGGACCTCGGCCTGGTGGGCGGCGCCTTCGCGCAGCAGGCGCGAGAGCGCCAGGCGCAGCGCGCTCCAGGCCGCCGGGCCCTGGGCCATCAGGGCGTTGAGCCTGGACGCCGCGCCGGCGCGAGCCGCCTGCTGGGCCTCGCCGCTGAGCAGCGTGGTCTGGGCCAGGGCGGCGAGGTCGACGATCTGGTCGCCAATGGCCACCCCGCCACGGAAGGCCTCGTTGCTGCCCTGCCGGCGGAACACCGCAAACGGCAGGTTCTGGATGGGGAAATCACATGCAGCGGCGTTGGCCGAGGCCAGCCAGCTGCGCAGCGCGGGGTCGTGGGTTTCGTTGAGCCAGGCCATGGTTCAGCTCGCCATGCTGCCGTCGTGCATCCAGGCCGCGTGTTTGGGCGCCTTCTTGGTGCGGCTCCACTCGTCCAGCATCTCGCGCTTGACCTCGTCGAGCTTGCGCATCATCTCGGGCGTGGCGGTGTCGGCCGCCAGCTCCAGGCGGTGGCCGTTGGGATCGAAGAAGTAGATGCTCTTGAAGATGGTGTGGTCGGTCGGACCCAGCACCTCGATGCCGGCGGCCTCCAGGCGGGCCTTGGTGGCGATCAGGGTGTCCACCGAGTCGACCTTGAGCGCCAGGTGCTGCACCCAGGCGGGGGTGTTGCGGTCGCGGTCCATGGGCGGCTGGCTGGGCAGCTCGAAGAAGGCCAGGATGTTGCCCTGCCCGGCGTCCAGGAACACGTGCATGTAGGGGTCGGGCGCCTTGGTCGAGGGCACCTCGTCCTCGGCGATGGCCAGCACGAATTTCATGTCGAGGTTTTTTTCGTACCACTCGACGGTCTGTTTGGCGTCGATGCAGCGGTAGGCGACGTGGTGGACTTGTTGAACCAGCATGGGAGTCTCCTTCAATAAAGGTGATTGCACGGGAAATTCAGAGATCGCGCAAGGCGTCGGCGATGTGCTCGCCAAACCGTTGCGCGTCGCCCAGCGCCTGGGCGTTGAGCAGGGCGAGCTTGACCAGGAACAGCGGCGCCTTCTCGGGGCCGGCCTGGTCGATGGCCAGGGCCAGGGTGTCGTAGGCGGTCTCCAGACCGGGGAGGGTCAGTCCGGTGGTGGAAGCGGTCATGGTGGTGTCCTTCATTGGGGCAGTGCGGCCACCAGGGCGGCCTTCAGGCGGGTGGCGTCCAGCGTGAGCCAGCGCGCGCACACGTGCTGGTCGGGCCGCAGCAGGTAGGCGCCACCGCTGGCCAGGACGCCGTAGCGCTGGCGGAAGTGGCCACTGGCGTCGGCCAGCGTGAGGTCGGCGCCGGCCACCGGTGTGTCGGCCCCGACCGCAATCAGCTTCAGCGGCACGCCACGTGCGCGGGCCTCCTTGACCACGGCCAGCAGCGGCGCGGGCACGGCCGCGTCTTCGGTGAAATACAGGAGGTCGAAACCGCCGCCCAGGTGGTCGAGCAGGAAGTCGTCCGCGCCCAGGCGGATGTTCTGCGGCGGCGCGCCGTGGGCCGGGCCGGCGGTGAACAGCGCGTTGTCGTCGCCGCTGCTGTTGAGCACGGAGTGGCTGTAGGCGTGGGGCCGCGAGGTGCGCCAGTGGTAGAGCGGGCGCACGAAGTCCTGCGTGAGCGAAAGCGACAGCACGGCGTCGCGCAGCAGGCGGAAGCCGGCGCTGGGCGGCGCCATGAAGCGGGTGCTCTTGCCGGCCTCGTCGATGATCTCGCGCGCCGCGCCGACACGCTCGGCGCTGTGGTTGGCCAGCAGCCGGCGGTGGGCCACCCCCTTGGCCACCAGGGCCAGGTGCCAGCCCAGCGACTGCGCGTCCTGGAAGGCGGTGTTGGCGCCGCGCACGCCGAAGATGGGCAGCAGGTGGGCGGCGTCGCCGGTGAAGATCACCCGCCCGTGCACGTAGTCGGGCAGGGTCAGGGTGCGGGCCGAATAGACCGAGGACCAGTCCATCTCCCAGGGCGTGCCGGCGAAACCGATCATGGCCAGCTGCGCATCGATGCGGGCCTGGAGCGACTCGGGGCGCAGCGCCTCTTCGGGTGTTTCGCCGGGCGGCAGCTGGTAGTCCACGCGCCAGATGCCGTGGGGCTCGCGGTGCATCAGGATGGTGTTGCCGGGGTTCCACTCGGGGTCGAAGTAGGCCAGGCGTTCGGTCGGCAGCGGCAGGTCGATCTTGATGTCGGCGATGACGAAGAAGCCTTCGTAGGACGCGCCTTCCATCTGCAGGTTCATGGCCGTGCGTATCGGCGAACGCCCGCCGTCGGCGGCCACCAGCCAATCGGTCGTCAGCGTGTAGGGGCCTTCGGGCGTGTCCACCTGCACCGTCGCCGCGTCGGCGCTCTGCTCGACCGACACCACCTTGTTGCCCCAGCGGAAATCGATCAGCGGGCTGGCCTGGCAGGCCTCGTGCAGGTATTCCTCCATGTACTGCTGCTGCACGTTGAGCATGGGGAAGAAGCGGTCGTCGGCGTCGTGGGGTGCCTCCATGCGGAACACGCGCTGGCCCCGGTAGTAGGAATTGCCGAAGCGCCAGGGCAGGCCGCCCTCGGTCATGCGCTCGGCCACGCCCACCTGCTGCAGGATTTCCATGCTGCGGCGCGTGAAGACGATGGCGCGGCTGCCCTGCGAGAGCTGGCGCTCGGCGCTGAGCACCACGCTGCGCACGCCGTGGCGCGCCAGTTCCAGCGCGGTCACCATGCCGGCCGGGCCGGCGCCTACGATGGCCACCGGGTGGTGCTGGGCTTCAGCGTGTTCGGACGGCAGCCAGGGCTGGAACACCTGGTACTGGTAGTAGATGGACGGACGGGGTTCGGCGGTGGGCTGGTGCATGGGGAGGCGTGCCTTTGTGGGTGAGCGGGGCACCGCCGGGCTGGCTCCGCCAGACGGCTGGTGCGCCCCCTGGGGGGTGACGCGAAGCGGCGCGGGGGGTCAGCTCAGTCGGCGCGGATGCCGCTGGCCTTGATGACCTGGCCCCACTTGGCGCGTTCGCGGGCGGCGTAGCTGGCCATCTGCGCGGGCGAGCTGGGCGTGGCTTCCAGGCCCAGCACCTGCAGGCGCGCCTTCACCGGCGTGGTCTCCAGCGCGGCCAACAAGGCCTTGTTGAGCGTGGCGATCACCTCGGCCGGCGTGCCGGCCGGCGCCACCAGGCCCTGCCAGGCGTAGGCCTCGAAACCCTTGAGGCCCTGTTCGTCCAGCGTCGGGATGCTCTCGAAGTTCTTGACCCGCTTGGGGCTGGCGATGCCGATGGGCCGCAGTTTGCCGGTGTTGATGAACTGGTAGCCGCTGGCGGTGTCGACAAACATCATGGGCACCTGGCCGGCCACCACGTCCTGCACGGCCGGCGCCGCGCCGCGGTAGGGCACGTGGGTGAGCTTCACACCGGCCATCTCGCGGAACAACTCGGACGCCAGGTGGTGCGGGCTGCCGGCGCCCGGCGTGGCGTAGTTGGCGGCGTTGGCCTGTGCCTTGAGCCAGGCGCCGAGTTCCTTGAGGTTCTTGGCCGGCACCTCGGGGTTGACGACCAGGATCATGGGGAAACGCACGGTCAGGCCGATGGGCGCGAAGTCCTTCTCGGCGCTGTAGCTCAGCTTGCTGTAGATGAAGGGGTTGGCGGCCAGCGTGGCGGTGTCGGCCGACATGATGACGTAGCCGTCGGCCTTGGCATGGGCCACGTAGTCGGCGCCAATGTTGGTGGCCGCGCCGGGCTTGTTGATGATGACCGGCTGCTTGCCGAGCACATCGCCCATGGCCTGGCCCAGGGTGCGCGCCACGAGGTCGGTGCCGCCACCGGCGGGGTAAGGCACGACCCACTCGATGTTGCGGTTCGGGTAGGCCTGCGCCAGGGCGGCGGCGCCGGACAGGGTCAGGGCCAGAGTGGCGGCACGGCGTGCAAAAACGGAGAGCAAAGACATGGGCACTTTCGACAGGACGGGACGGGAACGGCGCCCGCCAAGCCTCATGAAACGCCCGCGAACGACCCCCGGACTGTAGCGAATTTTAGTTGCGCATGCAACTAGGTGTTTGCCCTGATGGTTGCCTGCGCAACCTTCAAACCCCTTCACGCACCAGCGGCCACAAGGCCAGCAGGCCCAGCGCCGGCCCCACCGCCAGCCAGGGCAGCACCGCGGCCAGGCCCAGCCGTTCGGCCAGCCAGACCATGAGCAGGATGCTGGCAATCGAGATGGCAAAACCCAGGCTGTTGGTCAGCGTCAGCACGCTGCCGACCTGGGCAAGCGGCGCGTTGCGCGCGGTCAGGGTGGAGAACTGGGGCGAGTCGCCCGCCACGGTGATGCCCCAGACCAGCAGCCACAAGGCGAACAGCGACGTCGGCGCGTCCAGCGCCCAGGGTGCGAGCAGGCAGCACAGGCCGCTGGTGGCCAGTTGCACGGCGGCCACCCGGGCGCTGCCGAAACGCGGCGCCAGGTAGCCGCCCACCACACAGCCCAGGGCGCCCGCGCCCACCACCACGAAGGCCGACCACGACAGCGCCGCGCCCTGCAGTCGCGTGGCCAGGATGACCGGCACCAGCACCCACAAGGTGTAGAGCTCCCACATGTGACCGAAGTAGCCCAGCACCGAGCTGCGCACGCGCCGGTCGGTCCAGACCACGGCCAGCGCCCGCCACTGCAGCTGGCTGGGTCGTGCGGCGACGACCGGAGCGTCCGCCGTGCAGGTGTAGAGCAACACCCCGCCGGCCGCCGCCAGCGCGGCCACACCCAGCATGATGGCGTCCCAGGGCAGGGCCTGCCCCAGCGCGCGCAGGGCATGGGCGCTGGCCGAACCCAGCACCAGCGCGCCGATCAGCAGACCCAGGGCCGTGCCCAGGCCCTGGCGGTACCACTGGGCGGCGATCTTCATGCCCACCGGGTAGATGCCGGCGAGGAAAAAACCGGTCGCCAGGCGCCAGGCCATCAGGGCCTGCGCGTCGCGCACCCAGGCCCAGGCGCCCACGGTGCAGGCCGAGCCCGCGAGCGCGCAGCACAGGAACACCCGTCGCGGTGGAAAACGATCGGCGATGGCCAGCAGCGCGAACACCAGCGTGCCGGCGATGAAGCCCAGCTGCAGGGCCGAGGTCAGCGGCCCCAGGTCGGACAGGGGCCAGCCCAGCTCGCGCTGCAGGTCGGGCATGACCGCGTTGACGGCGAACCAGAGCGAGGTGCCGGCGAATTGCGACAGCACCAGCACCGGCAGCAGCGCGCGCGGAACCGGTGGCGGTGAAGGACTCATGCGCCAAGGCTAGCGCAAAGCCGCTCCGGCGTCTGTGGCTTCAGCTGCTGGATTTCATGGTGGTCGGGGCCACCGCCTTCACGCGCACCACCTCATCGCGCACGCGCTGGCTCAGCGCCTGCGGCGTGCCGCCCTGGGTTTCGACGCCGGCCTTCTGCAGCTTCTGCCACACCTCGGGTTCGCGCAGCACCTCGTTGAGCACCTGGTTGAGGCGCGCCACCACGGCCGGCGGCATCTTGGCAGGGCCGAACAGGCCGTTCCACAGGCTGACATCAAAACCCTTGAGCGCCGGCGTGTCGCCCAGCGGCGCGATTTGCGGCGCGGCGCGCGAGCGCCCGGCCGTGGTCACACCCAGCGCCACCATCTTGCCCGACTCGATGTGCGGGATGGCCGTGGGCGTCATGAAAAAGGCCAGCTCCAGGTTGCCGCCACCGATGTCCACCGCCATCTGGGCCGCGCCACGGTAGGGCACGTGGGTGATCTGGGTGCCGGCCTTCTGGTTGAGCAGTTCACCGGCCACGTGCAGCACCGTGCCCACGCCCGAGGACGCGTAGCTCAGGCCACCGCCGTCCTTCTTGGCGCGGTTGAGCACGTCCTGCAGGTTCTTCAGGCCGCTGGCCGGGCTGGCCACCAGCACCAGGGGCACGTCGCCGATGGTGCCGATGGCGGTGAAGTCGCGTTCGCCCTGGTACTTGACCGCCGGGTTGAACAGGCCGGCGATCACGATCTCGCTGCCCGAGGCCATGAACAGGGTGTGGCCGTCGGGCGCGGCGTTGACGACCTTCTGCCCGGCGATGGTGCCGGCCGCGCCGCTGATGTTCTCGATCACCACCGGCGTGCCCAGCTTCTTGGCCATGGGTTCGGCGATGGTGCGGGCGATCATGTCGGCGCTGCCGCCCGCCGGAAAACCCACCACCAGGGTGATGGGGCGTTTGCCCGGCCAGGCCTGGGCCTGGGCCGGCAACGCGGCGGCGAACGGCAGGGCACAGGCGGCGGCCAAGAAGGCGCGGCGCAGCGAAGGAGAGCGATGAATGGAGGTCATGGGATGTCCAAAAGCAAGTTCAAAAAAAGAAGGTAGGCGTACCGCCACCGCTCCGGCGCGCAACCCGCAACGCATGAAGCGTTCCAAGCCGGGGATGCCGCCGATCCGGCTCCGCCGGTCGGCTGGCATCGCCCCCTTGGGGGGTGACGCCGAAGGCGGCGCGGGGGGGTATCAATAATGCGCGGCGCCCCACAGGCGCGCCGGGGCATCGGTCAGGTGGCGCAGGCCGCTGCGCTCCAACATGCGGTCGCAGGCCACCTGGGCCTCTTCCATCACCTCGGCCTCGTCGATGCCCAGCACCTGGCGGCCGGTCATCAGCACGCGGCCGTTGACGATGGTGGTGTCCACGTCGGCGGCGTTGGCGAAGCTGGTCACGCGCAGCACCGGCATGTTGAGCGGCATCAGGTGGGGCTTGAACAGGTCGACCAGCACGATGTCGGCCTTCTTGCCGACCTCCAGCGAACCGATCTCGTCGGCCAGGCCCAAGGCCTTTGCAGCGTCGATGGTCACCATCTCCAGCACCTTGCCGTGCGGCAGCACGTCGGCGTCGCGGAAGTGGCGGCGGTGGTAGTGCATGCACTGGAACATGTGACGGAACATGTCGTAGCCGCGGTCGGGCGCGGCGCCGTCGGAGCCGATCACGACGTTGACGCCGAGGTCGATCAGTTCGGGCACCGGGCAGCGGCCGCGGATGGACATGATGGCGCTGGGGTTGTGCACGATGCTGGTGCCGGTCTCCAGCGCGGCGCGCATGTCGGCCTCGGTCAGATCGATGCTGTGCGACATGTAGGAACGCGCGCCCAGCAGGCCCAACTCGCGCGCCAGCTCGATGGTGCCGTTGCGGTGGCCGTCCTGCGTCAGCCCCAGGCCGTGGCGACGCGCCAGCGCCGCGCCGTCGGTGGCCTGGCGCTCGAACTGCGCGCGCAGCGCGTGGTGCCCTTCTTCGTGCATGGGGGCGAACACCGGCAGGCTCACGGCGATGGACACGCGGCCATCGGCACGGCCGTGGTTCTCCCGCACGATGGCCTCGCACACCGCAATCATGGTGTCGGCGTCGATCTCGGTCTCGCGCGGCGGCTCGCTGGCCCAGTCGGTGTAGCGGCGCGGCATGGGCGGGCGCGAGGGCCCGACCGCCAGCACCGCGCGGGTGCCGGCGCGTTCGATGGCGTCGCAGTGGGCGCGGGCGTACTTGGGGTCGTCGACCCGCATGATGGAGTCGCCACCGCCGAACAGCGAGACACCGGTGGTGACGCCGGCCTTGACCTTCTCCAGCGCCGTCAGCGCGGCCTCGGCATGCCAGAAGTGTTCGTCCGAGGCCGAGGTGTAGATCTGCTGGGCGGCCGCCATCCAGGCGCCGGGCGCGCCGCCCGTGCCCATGGTGCGCAGCAGGGCGTGGCCGGCGTGGGCGTGGCTGTCGATGAGACCGGGCAGCACGGCCTTGCGGTGGGCGTTGATGGTCTGGCGCGGCTGGTAGCGCGCGCGCAGCTCGTCGGCCGGGCCGACGGCCACGATGCGGTCGCCGGTCACGGCCACGGAGGCGTTCTCCAGCACGCGGCGTTGCGGGTCCATGGTGATCACGGTGCCGTTGTCGATCAGCAGGTCAATGGGGGTCATGGGCAATCCTGAAGCGGTTCGGATGAAAGGAAGTGTGAAACGGTTGGGGTGCTTTGCCTAGGCCGCGCGGGCCAGGAAACGCACGGGCTGGGCCGCTGCGCCGACCGCGTGGCAGGCCACGGCGGCGCCGTCGGGCAGGGTGCGCAGCTGCGGCACCTCGGTGCGGCAGACCTCGGCCGCCAGCGGGCAGCGGGTGTGGAAGCTGCAGCCCGGCGGCGGCGCCAGCGGGCTGGGCAGGTCGCCGGCCGGCACGCTGGCGGCACGCCGGCCCTGGCCCACCCGCGGTATGGCGCCCAGCAGCAGTTGGGTGTAAGGATGGCGCGGCGCGGCGAACAGGGTTTCGGTGGGTGCCACCTCGACCAGCCGGCCCAGGTACATCACGCCCACCTGGGTGGACACAAAACGCACCACCGCCAGGTTGTGGCTGATGAACAGGCTGGTCAGACCCTCCTCGTGCTCGAGGCGCTTGAGCAGGTTCAGGATCTGCGCCTGCACCGACACGTCCAGCGCCGAGGTCGGTTCGTCGCAGACCAGGAAGTCGGGTTCACCGGCCAGCGCGCGGGCGATGGACACCCGCTGCCGCTGTCCGCCCGAGAATTCGTGCGGGTACTTGTGGCCGTCGGCGGCCGACAGGCCCACCCGCTCCAGCAGCTCGGCCACGCGGGCCTCGATCTGGTCGGCCGGGCGCAGGCGCTGGAAGGCGATGGGCTCGGCGATGCTGCGGCCGATGCGCCAGCGCGGGTTGAGCGAGGCGTAGGGGTCCTGGAAGACCATCTGCACCCGCGGCAGCCGGCCCCGGGCGTCGGGCTGGAAGCGCAGGCTGCCGGCGCTGGGCCGGTCCAGCCCGGCGACGATGCGGGCCAGCGTGGTCTTGCCACAGCCCGACTCGCCGACCAGGCTGAAGGTGCTGCCACGCGGAATCTCGAAACCCACGCCGTCGACCGCGCGCACGGTGCGGCCCTGGGCCTGGAAGTGCCGGGCCAGGCCGGACACACTCAGCACGGGGGAGGTGCTCATGCGGCCTCCGCTTCCAGGGCCACGCCCTGCACCGGGTGCCAGCAGGCCACGCCCACCGGGCCGCCCTGGCCGGCCACCGGGCGTTCGCTGCGGCAGCGCGCGCTGGCCTGGGCGCAGCGCGGGTGGAAGGCACAGCCCTCGGGCCGGGCCGTCAGGCGGGGCATGGCGCCGTCGATCTGCTGCAGCTGATCGGGCGTGTGGTCCAGCGGCGGGATGGAGCGCATCAGGCCCTGGGTGTAGGGGTGGCGCGGGCGGCGCACGATGTCGTCGACCCGGCCGATCTCGGCCAGACGGCCGGCGTACATCACCGCCACGCGGTCGGCGTTCTCGGAGATCACGCCCATGTCGTGGGTGACCAGCAGCACCGCCGTGCCACGCTCCTGGCAGAGGCGGCGCAACAGGTCCAGCACCTGGGCCTGCACCGACACGTCGAGCGCGGTGGTGGGCTCGTCGGCCACCACCAGGTCGGGCTCGGCGCACAGCGCCAGCGCGATCACGATGCGCTGGCGCATGCCGCCCGAGAACTGGTGCGGGTAGGCGTCGATGCGCTCGGCCGGCGAGGGAATGCCGACCTGGCGCAACCAGTCGATGGCGCGTTCGCGCGCCTGCGCGGCGTCCAGCGGCAGGTGGGTGCGCAGGGTCTCGGTCAGCTGCTCGCCCACGGTCAGCAGCGGGTTTAGGCTGACCAGCGGGTCCTGGAAGATGGCGCCGATGCGCCGGCCGCGCAGGGCGCGCATCTGCGCCGGTGGCAGCTGGTGGATGGGCTGGCCATCGAAGTGGATGCTGCCGCTGGCGACGTGGGCCGGCGCGTCGAGCAGGCCGATCACGGCCATGCCGGTGAGCGACTTGCCGGCGCCGGACTCGCCGACGCAGCCCAGGATCTCGCCGCGCGCGATGTCGAAGCTGACGTCGTCGAGCGCGAGCAGCGGACCGTGGCGGGTGGGGATCTCGACGCGCAGGTGGCGCACCGAAAGCAAAGGAGCGGTGCTCATGGGGTGGGTCTCCATCTCATTTCAGTCGTGGGTTGAGCACGTCGCGCAGCCAGTCGCCAAACAGGTTGACACCCAGCACCAGGCCGATCAGCAGCAGGCCGGGCATGACCGTGATCCACCACTCGCCCGAGAACAGCACCTCGTTGCCGATGCGGATCAGCGTGCCCAGCGAGGGCGAGGTGGCCGGCACGCCCAGGCCGAGGAAACTCAGCGTGGCCTCGGTCAGCACGGCCATGCCGATGGACAGGGTGGCGATCACCAGCACCGGGCTCAGCACGTTGGGCAGCACGTGGCGCCACAGGATGAGCGTGCGGCCCATGCCGATCAGGCGCGCGGCGTTGACGTAGTCCTTGTTCTTCTCCACCAGGGTGACACCGCGCACGGTGCGGGCGTACTGCACCCAGTTGGCCAGGGCGATGGCCATGACCACGATGGGCAGCGAGAGCCGCTCGTGCACCTCGCGCGGCAGCACCGTGCGCGAGAGGCCGTCGATCAGCAGCGCCACCAGGATGGCGGGGAAGCTCAGCTGCACGTCGGCGGCGCTCATGATGAGCTTGTCCAGCCGGCCGCCGCTGTAGCCGGCCAACAGGCCCAGCGCCACGCCCAGGGCCATGGCCACGGCGGTGGAGGCCAGGCCCACGAGCAGCGAGATGCGCAGGCCGTAGAGCATGACGGACACCAGGTCGCGGCCCTGGCCGTCGGTGCCCAGCAGGTAGCGCCACTGGCCGCCCTCCAGCCACACCGGCGGCAGGCGCGCGTCCAGCACGTCGAGCGCGGCGGGGTCGAAAGGATTTTGCGACGCGATCCACGGCGCCAGCAGGGCCAGCGCGGCGTAGAGCAGCAACAGGGCGGCGCCCAGCAGGGCCTCAGGCGAGCGCGACAGGCTCCAGCCGAGATCGGATTGGCGCAGGCGGCGCACGCCTGCCACAAGGGTGTTCATGGGGTGGACTCCTCAGTGGGCGCTGCGAAGGCGCGGGTCGACGGCGAAATACAGCAGGTCGACCACGGTGTTGATGAGCACGAACAGCAGCGCGATCAGCAACAGGTAGGCGGCGATGACCGGCACGTCGCTGAAGGTGATGGCCTGGATGATCAGCAGGCCCAGGCCGGGCCACTGGAACACCGTCTCGGTGATGATGGAGAAGGCGATCATGGCGCCGATCTGCAGCCCGGCCACGGTGATGATGGGGATCAGCGTGTTGCGCAGCGCGTGGCGGAAATACACCGAGCGTTCGGCCAGGCCCCGGGCCCGCGCGAACTTGATGTACTCGGCCCGCATGACCTCCATCATCTGCGTGCGGGTCAGGCGCATGAACAGCGTGAGCTGGAACAGCGCCAGCGTGATGGCCGGCATCACCAGCGAGGCCCAGCCGCTGGCCGACAGCAGGCCGGTGCTCCACGGCCCCAGCGCCGTGACCTCGCCGCGGCCGAAGGACGGCAGCCAGTTCAGACCGACCGAAAACACCAGGATCAGCACGATGCCGATGACAAAGGACGGCACCGAAATGCCGATCAGCGAGGCCACCTGCAGCGAACGCGCGCCCAGCGAGCGCGGCCGTATGCCGCTGTAGACGCCCATGGGAATGCCCACACACAGGGCCAGCGCGGCGGCCACCAGCGCCAGCTCCAGCGTGGCCGGCACGCGCGAGGCGATCAGCGCCGACACCGGCTCGAGGTTGCGGTAGGACATGCCGAACTCGCCCTGCAGCGCACGGCCGACGAAGCGGGCGTACTGCAGCGGCAGCGGCTGGTCCAGCCCGAGCGACGCGCGCAGGGCCGCCTTTTCCTCCAGCGTGGCGTTTTCGCCGACCAGGTTGTTGACCGGGTCGCCGATGAAGTTGAACAGGCCGAAGGACAGCAGCGAGACCACCGCCAGCACCAGCAGCCCGTTGGCCAGGCGGCCCGCGAGAAAGCGCAACATGGGATGTGCCTTGAACAAGGGGAAGGCTTACTTGGCCGGGGCCCGCACCAGCCACAGGCGCAGCTGGTTGTCGGGCGCCTGCGCCAGCGACACGCCCTTGCGCGCGGCCCAGGTGATGGGCTGCTGGTGCAGGGGCACGTGCGAGACGTCCTCACGCTCCAGGGCCACGGCCTCCTCGATCAGGCGGTTGCGCTTGGCGGGGTCGATCTCGGCGGCGATCTGCGGCAGGTAGGCGTCGAACTTCGGGTTCGAGTAGCGCCCGGCGTTGAGCGCGCCCTCGCGCTGTGTGCGGGTGTGCACCACGTCCTTGAGCAGGCCATACGAATCCGCCATCGGCAGGCCGGCGTGGCCGACGATGTAGAAGGACACGTCGTTGGTGTTCAGGCGCACGCTCCAGCGCGCGGTGGGTTCGATCATCAGGTTGGTCTTGATGCCCACGCGCGCCAGCATGGACGACATGGCCAGGCAGATCGCCTCGTCGTAGACGTAGCGGTCGTTGGGGCACTGCATGCCCACCGTGAAGCCGTTGGGGTAGCCGGCCTCGGCCAGCAGCTTCTTGGCCGCGGCCTGGTCGTAGGGCAGCAGGCGCTTGTTGAGCGCGGCCGGCGAGCCGTTGAGGTAGGGCGACAGCAGGGTGCCGGATGGCCAGGAGGCGTTGCGCATGACCGAGCGCTTGATGGCCTCGATGTCGATGGCGTGGTAGACGGCCTTGCGCACGCGCAGGTCCTTGAACGGGTTCTTGCCCTTGACGTCGCTGTAGAGCAGCTCGTCGCGCTGTTGGTCCATCCCCAGGAAGATGGTGCGCAGCTCGGGGCCCTGCACCACCTCGATGCCGCTGGACTGCAGGCGCGGCACGTCCTGCAAGGGCACGCTGACCGCCGCGTCGATGTTGCCGCTGATCAGCGAGGACGTGCGGGTGGCGTCCGACTTGATGGGCATGAAGGTGACGTCGCTGAGGTTGTGCACCGGCTTGTCCCACCAGCCCGCAAACGCCGTGAGCACGGTGCGGGTGTCGACATCGCGGCTCTTGAGCATGAAGGGGCCGGTGCCGTTCGTGTTGCGGTTGGCGTGGTTTTCCTTCTGCTTCTGCAGGTCGCTGGCCTCGGTGGCGCGGTTGGCCTCGGACCAGCCCTTGTCCATCACCAGCAGCTGCACCAGCTCGTTGGTCAGGATGGGCATGGGCGTGTGGGTCTCGACGTCGACCGTGAAGGCGTCGACCTTGCGCACGTCCTTGAGGTCGCTCAGGTTGCCCTTGACCAGCGAGCCTGGCGTGTTGACCCGCTGCCAGGAGAACACCACGTCGTCGGCGTCGAAACTCTCGCCGTTGTGGAACTTGACCCCCTGGCGCAACGTGAAGCGCCAGACGGTGGGGCTCACGACCTTCCACGAGGTCGCCAGCGCCGGCTCGATCTGCAGCTTGTCGTTGAAGCGCACCAGCGATTCGTAGATGTTGCTGACGAAGGCGTTGGTGAAGCTGTTGTTGGTCGAGTGCGGGTCCATGGACAGGGCGTCCAGGTTGGCCGACCAGGTCAGCGTTGCGGCGGACGCGGCATGGGCGCCCAGACACAGGGTGAGGGCCAGGGCGGCGCGGCGCAGGGGGGTTTGTCTCATGGTCAGTACCTCTTGGGGTGGGGGGAAACGAACAGGTCAGGCCAGGGCATGGGCCAGCGCGGGCGGCGGCACGAAGGCCGCCATCGCGCCGCTCACGGCCTTGGATTCGGGGGCGGCGTAGTCGCCGCGTTTGCTGGTGGCCAGGCCGGCGCCCACCAGGGCCTCGACCAGCTTGATGGCCACCGACACGCCGTCGATCACTGGCACGCGCAGCGTGTCGCTCAGGCGCTGGCAGAGGTCGGCCATGCCGGCGCAGCCCAGCACGATGGCGCCGCTGCCGTCCTCGGCCAGGGCGCGCTCGCATTCGGCGCTGATGCGGGCGTACAAGGCGGCGTCGCTGGCCGCGTGTTCCAGCGCAAGCACCGGAATGCCGGTGGCGCGCACGCGGCGGCACTGGCGCTCGAAGCCGTAGTGCGCCACCAGCCGCTGCGCGCTGGCCACGGTGCGCTCCAGCGTGGTGACCACCGAAAACGTGGGCGCCACCAGGGTGGCGGCGTGCATGGCGGCCTCGGCGATGCCCAGCACCGGGCCGCGGGCCAGCTCGCGGGCGGCGGCCAGGCCGGGATCGCCGAAACAGGCGATCACATGGCCATGCGCGCCCTCGCGCTCGCCCTGGGCCACGGCCAGCAGCAGCCCGGGCAGGGCCAGCGCCTCGTCGAAGGCGCTCTCGATGGACTCGGGGCCGCTGGCCGAGCCACGCACCCGGCCTTCGGTGCCCGGCGCCGCCACCTGGCGGGCCACGGCCGCCAGCTTGGCCGTCATGGCGGCCGAGGTGTTGGGGTTGACGATTTGGATGATCACGATGTTTTGCCGTTTTGTCACAATTATGATTTGTATCGTCATAATAAACGTGAATTTTGTGGCGGTCAACGACGGCGTATGGCAAAATTTCGCCGTCCACACCGCTTCTTCACCATGGCCCGCCCCAAAAAGACCCCCGCCCCCGCCGCCGAACCCCGTGTCGAGCCCGATGCCGCCAGCAGCGAGTTGGCCGAAGAAAACCGCGTGCACGACGCCATCGTGGAAGCGGTGCTGGCGCAGCGCCTGCCGCCCGGCACCCGCCTGGTGGAGACGCCGCTGTGCGAGGCCTTTGGCGTCACGCGCTCGCTGCTGCGCCGGGTGCTGGTGCGGCTGGCCAATGAAAAGGTGGTGGAGCTGGCGCACAACCGCGGCGCGGCCGTGGCCCAGCCCAGCCAGACCGAGATGCACGAGGTGTTCGAGGTGCGCCGCCTGCTCGAAGGTGGCCTGGTGCGCCGGCTCTGCGCCTGCGCCCGCCCGGGTGACGTGGTGGGCCTGCGGGCCCTGGTGGCGGACGAGCAGCAGGCCTTCGAGTCGGGCGACCGCTCGCGCTGGATCCGCCTGTCGGGCGAGTACCACGTGGCCGCCGCGCGCGCCTTGGGCAACCGCGAGCTCGAAGACATCCTGCACACCCTGGTGGCGCGCACCACGCTGATGAAGGCGCTCTACGACGCCCCTGGCCGCAACGTGTGTTCGTACGAGGA
Organism: Hydrogenophaga sp. OTU3427; assembly: GCF_038440225.1. NCBI lineage: Bacteria > Pseudomonadati > Pseudomonadota > Betaproteobacteria > Burkholderiales > Comamonadaceae > Hydrogenophaga > Hydrogenophaga sp. OTU3427. The sequence goes on from NZ_JASATI010000058.1 coordinate 24,310, forward strand.
ACACGCGGCCATCCTCGACGCCATCGCCGCGGGCAACGGCGACCTGGCCTGCGAGCTGATGGACGCCCACCTGCAGAGCGCCGAACGCAAGCTGCGCCGCGAACAACCCAGCGGCGACGTCGACCTGCTTGGCCTCTTCAAGCCCGGCGCATGAACACGCCGCTGACGCCACACGCGGGCACCGTGGCGCCCGCGCCCGCCTGGGACGGCCTGTCGCTGGCCCTGCGCCTGGCGCTGGCGCCGCTGGTGGCGCTGGGGTTCTCACGTTTTGCCTACGCCCTGCTGCTGCCCGGCATGCAGCAGTCGCTGGGCTGGAGCCTGTCGCAGGCCGGTGCGCTCAACACCGCCAACGGCATCGGCTACCTGCTCGGCGCGCTGCTGGCCTCGCCCCTGGCCGCGCGCTGGGGCACACGGCGCTGCTTCACCCTCAGCCTGTGGCTGAGCGCGCTGAGCCTGCTGGCCTGTGCCCTGCCCACCGGCTGGCACCTGTTCCTGGGGGTGCGTGTGCTGGGCGGCTGGGCCACGGCCTGCGCCTTCGTGCTCGGCACGGCCCTGGCCGCGCGCGCCATGCCGCAGCGGCCCGCCGCCGCGCTGGCCGTGTATTTCGCCGGCTCCGGCCTGGGCATGGTGATCGCCGGCGCCAGCCTGCCGCACTGGCTGCTGTCGCCCGAGCCCGAGGCCTGGCGCAGCGCCTGGACGGTGATGGGCGGGCTGGCCGGCGTGGCCGCCTGGCTGGCGATGCGGGCCGCGCTCCGCCTGCCGGGCAGTCCACACACGGCGGCCAGCGCCGGCACGCCTTCGCGCCTGCAGGGCCTGGCCCCCATCGCCCCCACCCTGCTGGCCAACGCCCTGTATGGCGCCGGCTACGTGGGCTACACCACCTTCGTGGTGGCGCTGCTGCGCCAGCAGGGCCTGGGCACCTGGGCGGCGGCGCTGTTCTTCTGCGGCCTGGGCCTGGCGTCCATGGCGGCCAGCCCCGGCTGGGGCGGCTGGCTGGGCCGGCAACGGGGCGGACGCGGTTTTGCCGTGGTGGCCCTGTGTGTGGCGGCGGGCACGGTGCCGGTGCTGCTGTCGGCGGCGTTGCCGGCGCTGGTGCTGTCGGCCCTGCTGTTCGGTGCCAGCTTCATGGCCGGCCCGGCGGCGGTCAGCGTGACCGCGCAGCGCGCGCTGCCTGCCCCGGTCCTGGCCAGCGGCCTGGGCGCGCTGACGGCCGCTTTTTCATTGGGCCAGTCCATCGGCCCGCTGCTGACCGGCTGGGTGGCCGACGCGGCCGGCACGCTGGAGGCCGGCCTGTGGACCGGACCGGTGCTGCTGGCACTGGGCGCCGCGGTGGCGCTGCGCCAGCGCTGAAAGCGCACTGACGCTCAGCGGATGGCGGCGAAACGCTGCTCCATCTCGCGGCGCATGGTCTTGCGCAGTTCGGCGGCCGCGTGGCGGCGGCGTTCGTCGGGCGAAAACGGGCGCAGCGGCGGCACCGGCTGGGGCTTGCCGTCGTCGCCCACCGCCACCATGGTGAAAAAGCAGCTGTTGACGTGGCGCACCTCCTGGGTGCGGATGTTCTCGGCCAGCACCTTGATGCCGATTTCCATCGACGAGGTGCCGGTGTGGTTGACCGAGGCCAGGAAGGTGACCATTTCGCCCACGTGGATGGGCTGGCGGAACACCACCTGGTCGACGCTGAGCGTGACGGCGTAGGTGCCGGCGTAGCGGCTGGCGCAGGCGTAGGCCACCTGGTCGAGCAGCTTGAGCAGGCTGCCCCCGTGCACCTTGCCTGAAAAGTTGGCGGTGTCCGGCGTCATGAGCACCGTCATGCTGAGTTGGTGGGCGGGCATTTCCATCGGCGTGTCCTGTGGGTGTCCTGTTGGCGACTTGATGGGCGTGAGTCTACCCAGGGTCCATGCAAGCACCATGCCGCAGGGCGCGCGCTCAGAACGTGTTTACGATCTACGAGAGGTCGCGCAAGCGCCTTTTCGGGATGGGCTGCCAGGCGCAAAA
>NZ_JASATI010000059.1:0-25839 GCF_038440225.1 Hydrogenophaga sp. OTU3427
GACGGCGAGGGCGACACCGCCACCGCGCAGCTGGTGATCACGGTGGCACCGGACTCCACCCCCACGGTCGACTGGGTGCTTGCCAATGGTGGACCGGCGGTGGTCGACGAAGGCGCGCTGCCCGATGGCAACCTGGGTGGAACCACGAGCACCAGCGGCACGCTGGACATCGCCACCGGGGGGGACACGCTGAACGCCGTGGGCGGCGTGGACATCAATGGCGTGGACGTCACGGCCGGTGGCACGGTGCCCGGCACTTATGGCGATCTGGTGGTGACCGTCAGTGGCGGGGTCTACAGCTGGACCTACACCCTCAACGACAACGCACCGCACACCGACCCGACCGCCGTTGGCAGTGCCGACCAGTTCCCGGAAGAGAACTTCGCGGTGGTGGTGAAGGACGACGACGGCGATGTGGCCCCGCCGGTCAATCTGCAAATCCAGATCAACGACGACGGGCCGGTGGACGTGACGCCAGATGCCACGGTGGTGGACAACGCAGCCGGCGCGACCAGCGGTCCCGTGGCGTTGGACCTGGATGGCTTGGTGACCGACAACTACGGTGCCGATGGTGCCGGCACGGTGTATTTCGCCCCCAGCCTGGACGGTGCCTCGGCCGAGGACCGCGTGACCGGCAGCCCGCTGACCTCCAGTGGCCTGCCCATCACCTACAGCCTGTCGGTCGATGGCAGTGTGCTGACCGCCAGCACCGCCTTGGGAACGGTGTTCACCGTCACCATCGACGCGGCGGCCAGCACCTACGTGGTGCAAATGGTGGGCACGGTCGACGGTGGCGCGCCGGTGATCGACTTCAATGGCGGTGGCTACAACTTCCAGGGCGGCAACGTGTCGTGGGCGGGTTTCAACACGGTTGCCGACGACAACAGCCACGACATTCTGTTGACACCCTTGGTGGGGGGCGTGAGCGGCGGGACGGTGAACACCAACGCCAACGCCGGTGGCATCAGCGGTGGCGCCTCCGTGGGAGCGGGCGAGGCCATGCGGGTGGACTTCGTGGTCGACCTGACGGGCGCCCCGGTCAGCGGGGGCAGCTTCGCCAGCGCCGCCAATCAGACCCAGAATTTTGACGGGCACTACACCGTCAACGGCGCCACCGCGGTGTTTGGCGTCGGCGGCAGTGCCAGCAACACCACCAGCGTCACCGTCAAGGCCTACGACGACGCCGATACCGGTGCCATCAAGAACGTGGGTGATGGCGCGCAGGACGATATCGTCGCGGTCAGCATCACCCAGGGCGGCAGCCAACTGCTGGTGCTGGCCGCGGACGGCACCAGCCAGACCGTGGTGGTCGGCGGCACCTCCTACACCACGAGCTTCGATGCGTCGGGTTCAGTGACGGTCTCCGGCATGAGCAACGGCACGGCGCTGGGCGTGTACACCGCCGATGGCTACAACTCGCTCGAATACGCCTACACCAGTGGCAGCAATTTCCAAATCGGTGATTTCGGCACCACCGCGATCACCCCGGGTGAGCCGGTGGATCTGGGCTTGCCTGTTGTCATCGAGGATGGCGACGGTGACACGGCCACAGGCGAGATCGGCATCCAACTGGAACCGTTGTCCATCGGTGGTGGAAGCGGCGGTGGCGGCGGAAGCAGTGGTGGTGGGGGAGGTGACCCCGGCGGGCGGATGGCCGCCAGCGGCGCCGACGACAGCGAGGCTGCAAGCACCGCGTCGGCCACCGTGTCGCTGTTGTCCGTGGTCGACGGCGATGCGCTGCAGGTGGTGCAGCCAGCCGTTGACGGCCAGTTGGCCACCGAACCCTTGTCGAGCGTGTCGGTGACGGCGGAGGCGTTGAACCCTGCCGACCTGTTGGACGATCCGGCCTTTGAAGTGTCACTGCCCGTCCCGGCGCAGGAGGTCAGCCCGGGCGATGCGCACGGGCACGCGCCGCAGGGCGGGAGCGCGGACCAGCAGGCGACACCTGGGTTGGACCATCTGCCATTCGAGGTGCCCGGTGCCGACAGCGTGGGCGCGCGCCTGATCGAGGCCCACGCGCACAAGCCGGATTGATGCCGGTCACTTCCGCGGGCCGATGAAAAAGGGTGGGCGCATGGGCGGCCCACCCTTTTTTCTGGATGTCGAGAGGGCTTACTGCACGCCCGGTCCGGTGGCGCCGTCAAAGCCCAGCTTGGCCAGCAGCGGCAGGTCGTCGCGGCTTTCCACACCCAGCGCAATGACCACGATGCCCAGTGCGTGCGCCATGTTGCACAGGCCTTGCAGGAATTCCTGGTTGCCGGCGTTTTCCGAGACACCACGCACGTAGCTGGGGTGCACCTTGATGTAGTCCAGGCCCAGCGTGGAGAGTTTGTCGCTTTCGGCAAAACGCTGGCCAAAGTACTCGATGCCAACGCGGCAGCCCAGGTCCTTGAGGGTGCGTGCCAGTTCCTTGAAGGCATCGAACTGGCGGAACACCCCGTACTCGGGCACCTCGAACAGCAGGCGCTTGCAAATGTCAGGGTAACCCTGCAGCAGCACCGTGAGCTGGTTGCGGAACTGAAAGTCGGCGATGGTTTCGGCCGAGAGGTTGACCGCGATGTCGCCGCTGCGGGTGCGCAGGTGCTCGATGGCGAGCTTGACCACGTTGAGGTCGATGGGCGCGGTGAGGTTGAGGTTGGCCGCCATGGGCATGAAGTCGCCCGCCGACAGCAAGGTACCCGAGGCGTCGGTCTGCAGGCGGATCACGCTTTCCTGGTGCAGGGCGACCCCCTCGCTGCCGCGCACCACCGGGTAGAAGGCCAGGCTGAGCTGGCCACCGCGCACGGCCTCGGTCAGCAGGGTGCGCCACTGTTCGGCGGGCACCGACAGGCGCGACTTGCCGTCCTCCACCACGAACATGCTGTTCGATCCCTTGGCCTGCGCTTGCGCCAGCGCTTCGTCGGCCCGGGTGAGCAAGTCGCCCAGGCTCTGGTCGCGGTGGTAGCGCACGGCGGCCAGGTGGAAGAGATCGGCGAACTCGCCCTGCCAGCGCGGCAGCCACTCCTTCATCAGGCGCGCATGGATGTCCTTGGCGGCTTCGGTGGGCGACTCGAAGGTCGGGCAGACCACCGCGAATTCGCCACCCTTGAGGCGGCCTGCGCGCTGGCCCGGTCGGTCGTTGCCGCTGTTGTAGAGCACCTGCCCCAGGTCCTTGAGCAACTCGTCGGCGCGGCGGTGGCCCAGCTTGGCGTTGAGCTCGTTGAGGTAGACCAGGCGCACCATCACCAGGCTGCCCACCGAGCCGAACTGCTCGCCGCTGACGATCTCGCGCAGGTGCGACAGGAAATATTCGCGGCTGGACAGGCCGGTCACGGCATCGCGGTTGACCTTCTTGCGCAGGGTGTCCAGGCGCGCGGCTTCCTCGGCAAACATCGCCTTGAGCCGGTCCACCATGCCGTTCATGGCGCGGGTCACGGCGCGCAATTCGGGCGTGCGCGGCTCGCTCACCGTGAGGAAGCGGCGTTCGGCGATGGCCTGTGCCTGGCCCACCACGTCGTTCAGCGGCCGGGTGATGTAGCGGATGCCCAGGGTGCCCAGCAGGCCGGTGACCGCGCTGCCGAAGACGAACCAGGCCAGCAGCTCCAGCGTGCCTTCCCACAGGCTTTTGTAGACGTACTGGTCGTGGCTGGCCAGCGTGACGGTGGCGAACTGCTTCCAGCCGTCCTGGATCATGGCCTGTCCCGGCTCCGCGTGGATGGGGATGAGCCGGGCGAACCAGGCGGGCGCGCCCTCGAGCTTGCCTTCGTAGACCTTCTCCACCATGGTCTGGCCGTTGGGGGCGGTCAGCCGGATGAAGCGGTAGTGGCCAGCGTCAAACTGCGCGGCGAGCTGCAACTCCACCGTCACCGGGTCCTTGTCCATCTGCGTCAGCGACAAGGCGAGGGCGGTGGCGTTGTCGATGTTCTTCACCTGCAACTGCTGCTCCAGGTAGTGGCGCGCCGACAGCACGCTGACCACCAGGCTTCCACCGAAGGCGATGGTCATCACCAGCGCAATCGCAATCCAGAGTTGTTTGATCAGTGACATGGTGTGCTCTCGGCAAAGGAAATGGGGTGGGGCGCACGGGCCGTGGCAGGTGTACTCACAGGCCCTCCTGTTTCATGCGGTCCAGCACGTCGCGCCAGCGCGACAGGCGGGCCGTGGGGTCGCCCGACGAGGCGGCCTGGCCAGCGACCCAGAGGCCCTGACCGTTGAAACTGAAGACCGGCGACAGGTCCGTGCGCGACGAGGCCGGGCGGATGCTGCCGATCAGGTTGTCCAGAATCACGGGCTCGCCCGTCGGCTCCTCGAAGTAGCCCAGCACCATGTGCGCTTCGCTGTTGTTGCTGTTGGGGCCGCCAAAACGCGCGCGCACGTAAATCATGCGCAGCTTTTCGGCCGGCACGCCCAGCATCTGCAGCGTCATGTACTTGGCGATGGAAAAATCCTCGCAATCGCCCGCGCCCTTGCCCATGAACTCCAGCGGCGTGGCCCAGTAGTCGTTCTGCTTCCAGATCACGATGTCGCTTTCGAACAACACGCGCCGGTTGAAGAAGGTGTTGACCGCGGCGAGCTTCTCCTGGTCGCCCAGGCTGCGCGTGTCGTCCATCATCTTGCGCCAAGCCGCCACCACGTCGGCGGCACGCTGGCCATAACGCTCCAGCGCCAGGGCCTGGGTGCGGTCCAGGTTGGTTTGTGCCTGGGTCCAGCCCACAAACAGCACCGCGGCCACGCACAGCGCCGCCAGCACCCATTGGGGTGGTCGCGGCAGGCTGCCGGCGATGAAGCGGCGCAGGTGGGGGGGCATCGAGGCAGGGCGGGTAGGCGGGGGTGTTCAACTGTGAACGGCCCTGACTTTATGCGAAGCAAAAAGGACCCACAACCCGACACATGCGGTTACAGTTGGAATTGCAAACTCTGTGTAAAATTTTTTTACATCTTGAGAGAAATCATTTATAACGTTTTTCCCTGTTCTGTGATTCAACGCACGTTGGCGTGTACAACAACCTAGGAGGTTTCCGATGAAAAGAACAACTTTGACTGCCGTGGGAGCGGCGGTTGTGGCACTCAGTGGCGCCCTGGCCCAGGCGCAGACCCTGCCGGCCCCGCTGGTCGAAGCGGCGCGCAAGGCGGTCGTGAGCAACCCCGAGGTGCAAGCCCGCTGGCATGCGTTCAAGGGATCGGACGCCGAGCGTGATGTGGCCAAGTCGGCCTACCTGCCCCAGATCGACCTCAACGCCAGCGTGGGCCGCGAGTGGCAGAAGCGCCCGACCACCCCGCAGATCGACTACACCCACACCCAGGCCGGCATCCAGCTCAACCAGATCCTGTTCGACGGCTTCTTTGCCCGCAACGAAGTGGCCCGCCTGGACAAGGCCAAGCTCGTGCGCTACTACGAACTGGCCGATGCCTCCGAGACCGCTGCGCTGGAGGCCGTGCGCGCCTATGCCGACGTGGCCCGCTACAGCGAGCTGGTCGAGCAGGCCAAGCAGAACTACGTCGAGCACAAGCTGACCGCCCAGCAGCTGACCGAGCGCACCGACGCCGGTGTCACGCGCCGCGTCGACCTGGAGCAGGCCAACGGCCGCCTGGCCCTGGCCGAGTCCAACCTGCTGACCGAAATTTCCAACCTGCACGACGTCAGCGCCCGCTACCTGCGCATCGTCGGCGAGAAGCCCGCGGCCACGCTGCCGCCGCTGCCCACCAGCGCCAGGCTCACCGGCCTGCCCACCAGCGCCGCCGACGCCATGAAGAACGGCCTAGGCAACAACCCGGCCTTGAACGCGGCGTACGAAAACGTGCGCGCCGCCGTGCTGGGCATCGAAACCCGCAAGGCCGCCTACATGCCGCGCGTCGACTTCCGTGTGCGCCAGTCCTGGGACCGCAACCTCGACGGCGTGCAGGGCCGCTCGCGTGACGCCGCGGTCGAGCTGCTGCTGAACTACAACCTGTACCGTGGCGGCGCCGACAAGGCCCGCGAAACCCAGGCGGCCGAGTACCACAACGAAGCCCGCAACCTGCAGGAAAAGGCTTGCCGCGACGCCCGCCAGACCCTGGCCATCGCCTACAACGACGTGGCCCGCCTGACCGAGCAACTGGGCTACCTGGACCAGCACCGCCTGTCCACCGAGAAGGCGCGCGAAGCCTATCGCCAGCAGTTCGACATCGGCCAGCGCACCCTGCTGGACTTGCTGGACACGCAGAACGAGTACTTCGAAGCCGGCCGGGCCTACACCAACGCCTACTACAACGAGTTCATCGCCCAGGCGCGCACCCTGGCCACCATGGGCAAGCTGGTGACGGCACTCAATGTCGCGCGGGCCGATGTGCCCTCGGCCAAGGACGCCGGGCAGGACCGCGAAGGCATGGACCCCGCCGAGCTGTGCCCGTTCGAGACCCCCGCGCTGCTGATGATCGACAAGTCCAAGGCCGTGGCCGATGCACCGCCGCGCCCGCGCCCAGCGGCCGCCGCACCGGTGGCGCCTGCGCCCGCGCCCGCGCCGGCCTCCAAGGTCACCTTCTCGGCCGACACGCTGTTTGACTTCGGCAAGTCGGTGCTCAAGCCCGAAGGCAAGAGCAGCCTGGACGCATTGGTCACCCGCATCAAGGGCATCAACCTGGATGTGGCGATCGCGGTCGGCCACACCGACTCGGTGGGCTCCAACGAGTTCAACCAGCGCCTGTCGCTGGCCCGTGCCGAGTCGGTGAAGGCCTACCTGGTCAACCAGGGCATCGACGCCGCCCGCATCCGCACCGAAGGCAAGGGCGAAAGCCAGCCGGTGGCGGACAACGCCACCGCCGAGGGCCGTGCCAAGAACCGCCGTGTCGAGATTGACGTGGTGGCCGGCCCCGCCAAGAAGTGAGGCCCGCCTCGCCATGAAAAAAACCGCGCCGAGGCGCGGTTTTTTTTGGGCCCCAAGCCCCTGTGTGCCAGGGGCCTGAGAGCCATCAGACCCCGGCGGCGTGGGCCTGTTGGTCGGCGTGGTACGAACTGCGCACCATGGCACCCACGGCGGCGTGCGAGAAACCCATTTCGTAGGCCTTGGCCTCGAACATCTTGAAAGTGTCCGGATGCACGTAACGGCGCACCGGCAGGTGGTGGCCGCTGGGGGCGAGGTACTGCCCAATGGTCAGCATCTCGATGTTGTGGGCACGCATGTCGCGCATGACCTCGAGGATTTCGGCGTCGGTCTCGCCCAGGCCCACCATCAGGCCACTCTTGGTCGGCACGTGCGGGAACAGGGCCTTGAACTTCTTCAGCAGGTTCAGGCTGAACTGGTAGTCGGAGCCGGGGCGGGCTTCCTTGTACAGGCGCGGCACCGTTTCCAGGTTGTGGTTCATCACATCGGGCGGCGCGGCCTTGAGGATCTCCAGCGCGCGGTCATCGCGGCCGCGGAAGTCGGGCACCAGCACCTCGATCTGGGTGGTGGGCGACAGCGCGCGCGTCTTCTCGATGCAGGCCACGAAGTGACCGGCGCCACCATCGCGCAGGTCGTCACGGTCCACGCTGGTGATCACCACGTACTTGAGCTTGAGGGCAGCGATCGTCTTGGCCAGGTTGTCCGGTTCGTTCACGTCCAGCGGGTCCGGGCGGCCATGGCCCACGTCGCAGAAAGGGCAGCGCCGGGTGCACTTGTCGCCCATGATCATGAAGGTGGCCGTGCCCTTGCCGAAGCACTCGCCGATGTTGGGGCAGCTGGCTTCCTCGCACACCGTCACCAGCTTGTTGGCGCGCAGGATGTCCTTGATTTCATAGAAGCGCGTGGTCGGCGAACCCGCCTTGACGCGTATCCATTCGGGCTTCTTCAGCACCTCGGCGCGCTCCACCTTGATGGGGATGCGCGAGACCTTGGCCGCCGACTTCTGCTTGGCGGTGGCGTCGTAGGTGGCCGGGTCGGCGGCGTTGCGCACGGTGACGCTGGTGTCGGAAGGTGTGGTCATGTGAAGTCGCCTAAGGAGAGAGCAATCGGTCGAGATGCTCGCCCAGCACGCCGGCGGCGGTCTGCCAGTCGGTCGAGACCCCGATTGTAGAAAGGTCCACCGTTTGCAGGCCCGCGTAGCCGCAGGGGTTGATGCGGGCAAAGGGTTCGAGGTCCATGGCCACGTTGAGCGCCAGGCCGTGGTAGGTCTTGTGCCGGCTGACCTTGATGCCCAGGGCGCTGATCTTGCCCAGGCCACGGAACGGGTCGTGTGCGGGCTGCGGGTCGCGCAGCGCCGAATGGTCAAAGGGGTTGGCCAGGCGCACGTAGATGCCCGGCGCGCCGGCCACGCGGTGCCCGGTGACGCCGAAATGCGCCAGCGTGCGGATCACCGCTTCCTCCAGCCGGTAGACGTATTCCTTGACGAAGTAGCCGGCACGCTGCAGATCGATCAGCGGGTAGGCCATCACCTGCCCGGGGCCGTGGTGCGTGACCTGGCCACCGCGGTTGGTGGCCACCACCGGGATATCGCCCGGGTGCAGCACGTGGTCGGCCTTGCCGGCCAGCCCCTGGGTGAAGACGGGCGGGTGCTCGCACAGCCACAGCTCGTCGGGCGTGGCCGGGTCGCGCCCCGCAGTGAAGGCCTGCATGGCCTCGTAGGTGGGCAGGTAGTCCACCCGACCGAGCTGGCGTATCAACATCGGTGGCCCCGTCGTCGGGCCGTCCGAAGGCGGGGCTCGCCCCCTTGAAGGGCAGCGACCCGCGCAGCGGTGGCGCGTGGGGGCTTCACCTTACAGGACCACCTTGACCATCGGGTGGGTGGACAGCGTGCGGTACAGCTCGTCGAGCTGGTCGCGGCTGGTCACATGCACGGTGATGGTCAGGCCCAGGTAGTTGCCGCCCTTGCTGGGGCGCTGCTCCATGCGGGCCGGATCAAAACCGGGGTCGAACTGCCGGGCCACGCTGGTGATCGCTTGTGCAAAGCCTTCCACGTGCGCGCCCATCACCTTGATGGGGAAATCGCAGGGGTACTCGATCAGCGACTGGTCTTTGGGGATGTCCATGTGGTGGGTGTCCTGTGGCCGCCATGGTGGCAAAGCGCATGGGCTCGATTATCCCGCGCGGGTCTGGCGCCGTCGGTCGTTGGGCAAATGGCTTGACGACCCCATGGGGTTTCTACGTATAATGGGCGGCTTTGCTGGCTCCGCTGGGCGTTTGAGCGCCTCCGTAACCTCGCTGTAATTCAAGATGGCAACAATCGAAGATTCAGCACCGGGCGCGACGAAAGCCGGCACAGAAGCTGGCGTGGCATCCCGCGATGGTCAAGCGTTGCATGTTCAGCGCTTCGATGGTGAAGATGGGGTCGAGCCAGATGAATTCAAGCCGCTGACGCGCGAACAGGCGTTGTTGTGGCGGGCTTCCCAGCCGCACGCTTCGGTGTGGTCGGTGCTGGGGTGGCAGCTGGTGTTGGCGGTGCTGGCGGCGTGTGTCGCGGCGGCGCTGACCCGCAGTCAGCCGGTGGTGGTGTCGTTGTTGTACGGCGCTGGTGCCGTGGTCCTGCCCACGGGTCTGATGGCCTGGGGTTTGACCAAAGGTGCGCTGTCACGGCGCGCAGCCGGAGGGGCGCAGGCCTCGCTGGCCGGTTTTTTTGTGTGGGAGGGAGCCAAGATCCTGCTCGCCATCGCCTTGCTGGCGCTGGCGCCGCGGCTGGTTCCCAACTTGAGCTGGCTCGCCCTGGTGGCGGGTCTTGTGGTGGTTCTCAAGGCGTATTGGCTGGAGCTCTGGTTCCGGGCAAGGCGCCTCAAACGAAACAGTGAATTGGTGTAACTGACATGGCTGCTGAAGGCGTAGGTCCCACCCCCGGCGAATACATCCGCCACCATTTGACCCACTTGACCAACCACAAGCAGGGTTTCATCGTCGACTTCTCGGTGGTGAACATTGACTCCGTGGTGTTCAGCTCGGTGCTGGGTGCGTTGGTCTGCTTCATCCTGTGGCTGGCTGCCCGCAAGTCCTCCGCTGGTGTGCCGGGCCGTTTCCAGGCCGCGGTCGAGATGCTGGTCGAGATGGTCGACAGCCAGGCCAAGGGCGTGATCCACAACGCCAAGAGCCGCAAGCTGGTCGCCCCGCTGGCGCTCACCGTCTTCTGCTGGATCTTCATGATGAACTTCATGGACATGCTGCCGGTGGACCTGCTGCCCAAGCTGTGGGAGATGTATTACGCCGCCACCGGCCACGATCCGCACCACGCCTATCTGCGCGTCGTGCCCACCGCCGACCTGTCGACCACCCTGGGTCTGTCGGTGTCGGTGCTGCTGATGTGTTTCTTCTACAACATCAAGATCAAGGGTCTTGGTGGTTGGACGCACGAGCTGGTGACGGCTCCCTTTGGTACCAGCAAGAACCCCATCTGGGCGCTGCTGCTGGGTGTGACCAACTTCCTCATGCAAATGATCGAGTTCGTGGCCAAGACGGTGTCCCACGGCATGCGGTTGTTTGGCAACATGTTCGCGGGTGAACTGGTGTTCATGCTGATCGCGCTGCTGGGTGGCTACGCCACGCTCTCGCTGTCGGGTGGGCTTTTCTTCGTCGGACACGTGATCGCAGGCACGGTGTGGACCCTGTTCCACATTCTGGTCATCACCTTGCAGGCGTTCATTTTCATGATGCTGGCCCTGATCTATCTGGGCCAAGCACATGATGCGCACTGAAAACGCGCGTTAAACCCGCGTACTGTGTTTCGTTTCGTTCTTGTTCTTTTTTCTTCACTTTTATCCATCTAAGGAGTCATCATGGAAAACGTTCTGGGTCTCGTCGCTCTGGCTTGCGGTCTGATTGTTGGTCTGGGCGCCATCGGCGCTTCCATCGGTATTGCACTGATGGGCGGCAAGTTCCTCGAGTCGTCGGCACGTCAGCCTGAGCTGATGAACGACCTGCAAACCAAGATGTTCATTCTGGCCGGTCTGATCGACGCCGCCTTCCTGATCGGTGTGGCCATCGCCCTGTTGTTCGCCTTCGCCAACCCGTTCCAGCTGGCTTAATGGGTTTGCTGCGTCGCGCGGCAAACCGTTCTCTCCGCAAGCCGGGCGATCGCTCGCCTGGCTCTGAGACCCAACGGCGCCGCGCCGCGGCAAGTGCGTCAACACTCTTGTCCATCGACAGAAAGGCGTTGCGATGAATATCAATGCAACCCTGTTTGCGCAAGCCATCGTTTTTGCGATCCTGGTGTGGTTCACGATGAAGTTCGTGTGGCCTCCCATCGCCAAGGCGCTGGACGAACGCGCGCAGAAGATTTCCGAAGGCCTGGCCGCTTCCGAGAAGGCCAAGTCCGAACTGGCCGTGGCCAACAAGCGTGTGGAAGAAGAGTTGAGCAAGTCGCGCAACGAATCCGCCACCCGTCTGGCCGATGCCGAGCGCCGTGCCCAGGCCGTCATCGAAGAAGCCAAGGCACGAGCCACCGAAGAGGCCGCCAAGATCATGGCCGCCGCCCGCCAGGAAGCCGAACAGCAAGTCGTCAAGGCGCGTGAAGCGCTGCGCGAAGAAGTGGCCGGTCTGGCCGTCAAGGGTGCTGAGCAGATCCTCAAGCGCGAAGTCAACGCCGGCGTCCATGCCGAGTTGCTGAACCGCCTGAAGACCGAGCTCTGATCGCGCAACGCCAGGAAACAACGACCATGGCCGAACTCGCCACCATCGCACGCCCCTACGCCGAAGCGCTCTTCCAGGCCGCCAAGGCAGACACCGCTGCCGCTGCCGGCTGGCTCGACGAGCTCGCCGCCATCGCATCGAACGAACAGTTGCGCCAGTTTGCCGACAGCCCCAAGGTGTCGGCCAGCCAGGTGCAGGAGCTGTTCCTCGGTGTGGCCAAGCAGGCCATGCCCGACATGGCGCGCAACTTCCTGCAGACCGTCATCGACAACGGCCGCGTTGCCGTCCTGCCGGAAATCGCCAGCCAGTTCCACGTTCTCAAGAACGCGCAGGCCGGCACCGCCGATGCGGTGGTCTACAGCGCCTTCGAGATCGATGGCGCGGCCCTGGCCGACCTGGCCAAGGTGCTGGAAAAGCGCTTTGCCCGCCCGCTCAACCTGAGCGTGCAACTGCAGCCCGAACTGATCGGCGGCATTCGCGTGGTGGTGGGCGACGAGGTGCTGGACACCTCGGTCAAAGCCCGTCTGGAACAAATGAAAGTGGCCTTGTCGGCCTGATGTCGGCTCCCGCCGCGAAGCGTCGCGCCTGAGCATCACAACCCTTACGAAAGAAGGAAAGAGCCATGCAACTCAATCCAGCTGAAATTTCTGAACTGATCAAGTCGCGCATCGAAGGCCTGGGCGCCGCGAGCGACGTGCGCAACCAGGGCACCGTGGTGTCCGTGACCGACGGCATCGTGCGCGTGCACGGCCTGTCGGACGTGATGCAGGGCGAGATGCTTGAATTCCCGGCCAACAAGGACGGCGTGCCTTCCTTCGGCCTGGCGCTGAACCTTGAGCGCGACTCCGTCGGCGCCGTGATTCTGGGCGAGTACGAGCACATCTCCGAAGGCGACACCGTCAAGTGCACGGGCCGCATTCTGGAAGTGCCGGTCGGCCCCGAGCTGGTTGGCCGCGTGGTGAACGCCCTGGGCCAGCCCATCGACGGCAAGGGCCCGGTCAACGCCAAGCTGACCGATGTGATCGAAAAGGTCGCCCCGGGCGTGATCGCCCGCAAATCGGTGGACCAGCCGGTGCAGACCGGCCTGAAGTCGATCGACTCCATGGTGCCCGTGGGCCGTGGCCAGCGCGAACTGATCATTGGCGACCGCCAGACCGGCAAGACCGCCGTGGCCATCGACGCCATCATCAATCAGAAGGGTCAGAACATGACCTGCGTTTACGTCGCGATCGGCCAGAAGGCCTCGTCGATCAAGAACGTGGTGCGTGCCCTGGAGCAAGCCGGCGCGATGGAATACACCATCGTCGTGGCCGCTTCTGCGTCTGAATCCGCTGCCATGCAGTACCTGTCGGCCTACTCCGGCTGCACCATGGGCGAGTACTTCCGCGACCGCGGTCAAGACGCCCTGATCGTGTACGACGACCTGTCCAAGCAGGCCGTGGCCTACCGCCAGGTTTCGCTGCTGCTGCGCCGTCCGCCAGGCCGCGAAGCCTACCCCGGCGACGTGTTCTACCTGCACAGCCGCCTGCTGGAGCGTGCCGCTCGCGTCAACGCCGACTACGTCGAAGCCTTCACCAAGGGTGAAATCAAGGGCAAGACCGGTTCGCTGACCGCACTGCCCATCATTGAAACGCAAGCCGGCGACGTGTCCGCCTTCGTCCCGACCAACGTGATCTCCATCACCGACGGCCAGATCTTCCTGGAAACCAGCCTGTTCAACGCCGGCATCCGCCCCGCCATCAACGCCGGTATCTCGGTGTCGCGCGTCGGTGGTGCAGCCCAGACCGACCTGATCAAGAAGCAGTCCGGCGGCATCCGTACCGACCTGGCGCAGTACCGTGAACTGGCCGCCTTCGCGCAGTTCGCCTCCGATCTGGACGAAGCCACCCGCAAGCAGCTCGACCGCGGCGCCCGCGTGACCGAACTGCTCAAGCAGGCCCAGTACAGCCCGCTGCCCATTCCGCTGATGGCCGCCACCCTGTTTGCCGTGAACAAGGGCTACCTGGACGACATCGACGTCAAGAAGGTGCTGCCTTTCGAAGCCGGCCTGCACGCTTTCCTGAAGGACAAGCACGCCGCGCTGTTGCAGAAGATGGAAGCTGGCAAGGCGCTGGACAAGGACAAGGAAGCCGAAGCCCAACTGGCCGCCGCCATCGCCGACTTCAAGAAAACCGGCACGTACTGAACCGGCCCATTGACCCTTTAAGGAGCAGCAATGGCAGCAGGCAAGGAAATACGCGGCAAGATCAAATCGGTGGAAAACACCAAGAAGATCACCAAGGCCATGGAAATGGTGGCCGCGTCCAAGATGCGCAAGGCGCAGGACCGCATGCGTGCGGCCCGGCCTTACGCCGAAAAAGTGCGCCAGATCGCCGGCAACCTCAGCCGCGCGAACCCGGAGTACGTGCACCCCTTCATGGTGAAGAACGACGCCAAGACGGTCGGCTACATCGTGGTGACCACGGACAAGGGCCTGTGTGGTGGCTTGAACACCAACATCCTGCGTGCCGTCACGGGCCAGCTCAAGGACCTGCAGTCGCAGGGCCAGGGCGCTGAGGTCGTGGCCATCGGCAACAAGGGCCTGGGTTTCATGAACCGCGTCGGCGCCAAGGTGGTGTCGCACGTCACGGGCCTGGGTGACACGCCGCATCTGGACAAGCTGATCGGCCCCGTCAAGGTGCTCTTGGACGCCTACACCGAAGGCCGCATCAACGCGGTCCACGTGTGCTACACCAAGTTCATCAACACGATGAAGCAGGAGTCGGTGATCGAGCAGTTGCTGCCCCTGAGCGCACAGAGCCTCCAGGACAACAGCAGCAAGGGTCACGACTGGGACTACATCTACGAACCCGACGCCCCCGCGGTGATCGATGAGTTGCTGTTGCGCTACATCGAGGCCCAGGTCTACCAGGCCGTCGCCGAGAACATGGCGTCCGAGCAGTCGGCACGCATGGTGGCCATGAAGGCCGCCACCGACAACGCAGGCAGCGTCATCAGCGAACTCAAGCTGGTCTACAACAAAACGCGTCAGGCGGCGATCACGAAAGAACTTTCGGAGATCGTGGCCGGGGCCGCGGCGGTTTAATATTTATTGGAGCAAAAAATGGCTCAAGCACAAGGCAAGATTGTTCAGTGTATCGGTGCCGTGGTGGACGTCGAGTTCCCGCGTGACCAGATGCCTCGCGTGTACGACGCGCTGAAGATGGAAGGTTCCTCGCTGACGCTGGAAGTCCAGCAGCAGTTGGGCGATGGCGTGGTGCGCACCATTGCGCTGGGCTCGTCCGACGGCCTGCGCCGCGGCATGCTGGTGACCAACACCCACGCCAACATCACCGTGCCCGTGGGCAAGGCGACCCTGGGCCGCATCATGGACGTGCTGGGCGCGCCCATCGACGAGCGTGGCCCGGTCGACCAGACCCTGACCGCCCCCATCCACCGCAAGGCCCCCGCTTATGACGAGCTGTCGCCTTCGCAGGAACTGCTGGAAACCGGCATCAAGGTGATCGATCTGGTCTGCCCCTTCGCCAAGGGCGGCAAGGTGGGTCTGTTCGGTGGTGCCGGTGTGGGCAAGACCGTGAACATGATGGAACTCATCAACAACATCGCCAAGGCCCACAGCGGTCTGTCGGTGTTCGCTGGTGTGGGCGAGCGTACCCGCGAGGGCAACGACTTTTACCACGAGATGGCCGACTCCGGCGTGGTGAACCTGGAGAACCTGAGCGAGTCCAAAGTGGCCATGGTCTACGGCCAGATGAACGAGCCGCCGGGCAACCGTCTGCGCGTGGCCCTGACCGGTCTGACCATTGCCGAGTCCTTCCGTGACGAAGGCAAGGACGTGCTGTTCTTCGTGGACAACATCTACCGCTACACCCTGGCCGGTACCGAAGTGTCCGCCCTGCTGGGCCGCATGCCTTCCGCCGTGGGTTACCAGCCGACGCTGGCCGAGGAAATGGGTCGCCTGCAAGAGCGCATCACCTCCACCAAGGTCGGCTCGATCACCTCCATCCAGGCCGTGTACGTGCCTGCCGATGACTTGACCGACCCGTCGCCTGCCACCACCTTCGCCCACCTGGATTCCACCGTGGTGCTGTCGCGTGACATCGCTTCGCTGGGCATCTACCCCGCCGTGGACCCGCTGGACTCCACCAGCCGCCAGCTGGACCCGCTGGTGGTCGGCCAGGAGCACTACGAAACCGCCCGCGCCGTGCAAGGCACGCTGCAGCGCTACAAGGAACTGCGCGACATCATCGCCATTCTGGGCATGGACGAACTGGCGCCCGAGGACAAGCTGGCCGTGGCCCGTGCCCGCAAGATCCAGCGTTTCCTGTCGCAGCCTTTCCACGTCGCTGAAGTGTTCACCGGCTCGCCCGGCAAGTACGTGCCGCTGTCGGAAACCATCCGTGGTTTCAAGATGATCACCGCCGGTGAGTGCGATCACCTGCCCGAGCAGGCCTTCTACATGGTCGGGACCATCGACGAAGCCTTCGAAAAGGCCAAAAAGGTGGCGTAAAGCGGCGCCACGGGGCGTCTGGCGTTGTTGCCGTGCTCGCCGTACCTCAGTACGGCTGCGCGCGGCGCCTAGCCAGTCATCTCGCTGCTTGCTTTCCACTCACCTTTTAAACTGGAGTAACTATGAGCACCATCCAAGTCGATGTGGTGAGCGCCGAAGCCTCGATCTTCAGCGGCCAGGCCAAGTTCGTGGCCCTGCCCGGTGAAGCGGGCGAGCTGGGCATCCTGCCCGGCCACGTGCCGCTGATCACGCGCATCAAGCCCGGTGCCGTGCGCATCGAGAAGGCCGATGGCGATGAAGAGTTCGTGTTCGTCGCCGGTGGCATCCTGGAAGTGCAGCCGCACCACATCACGGTGCTGAGCGACACGGCCATCCGCGGCCACGACCTCGACGAAGCCAAGGCCACCGAGGCCCGCAAGTCGGCCGAGGAAGCGCTGAAGAACGCCAAGAGCGATATCGACCTGGCCAAGGCACAGTCCGAACTCGCCGTCATGGCGGCCCAGATCGCTGCGCTGCGCAAGTACCGCCAGAAGAAATAAGCCGCTTCGGCACCACAAAAAAACCGGCCGCGTGCCGGTTTTTTTGTGCCTACTGCTCAGCAGCGCACGACACTGTTGCTGAGCTGGTTGGGCCTTGCCTGATTGGTGCTGGCAGGGAAGTGCTGGACCAGCAAGGCCGAAACTTCTTCGAGCGCCTCGGTCAGGCCGTCCTCGAAGGCCTGCGCCCGCAAGCGTTGGCCCAGCCGTTCCACCATGGCGTGCCAGTCGCTTGCCCCGACGTGCCGGGTCAACCCACGGTCCGCCAGCACCTCCACGCGACGTTCGGCCAGCATCAGGTAGATCAACACACCGTTGTTGTGTTCGGTGTCCCAGATGCGCAGGCGCCCAAACCACGACAAGGCACGCTGTCGCACCGCGCCCGGCACGCTCAGCCCGGGCCCCAGCCGCCACAGGTAGCTCAACGGCAAGCCGCCTTCCACCACGATGCGCACCTCGCCGGTGTGCCGCGCTTCGCTCGCTGCGATGCGGGCGCCCAGGCGTTCGGCGGCGGCGTCTGAAAGGGCCGCGCGGGTGTCCGACAGGTCGCGCCAGCGGTGTTTGAGGATGAGGGCAAAACGGTTCATCGGCGTCACCAGTTCCCGGAGGCGCCGCCGCCCCCAAAATCACCACCCCCACCCGAGCTGAAGCCGCCACCACCCCCGCCGCTGCCCATGCCGCCACCGAAACCACCGCCTGGCGGCCCCCAGCCGCCGCGCCCGCCACGGCCACCACGACCGGATACCGGCAGCGATGGCATGAGGCTCAGGAACAGGCTGGCCAACATCCCCAGCAGCCCGGCCGCCACCGCCAGCCACCACAAGGTGGTCAGCCACCAGGCCAGCGCGCCCACGCCGGCGCCGGCCAGCAGGGCGCCCAGCTTGTTGCCAAACACCTGCCGCAGCATGGCGGCCGCCATGGGACCGGCGAACAGCACAAACACCAGCAGTTCGCCCCAGTCCAGGTCGATGCCGGCCGCGGGCGGACGCGAGTCCCCGGGCAGGGGCAGGTTCTCGCCCGAGACCCGGGCCAGGATCTGGTCGACACCGCCCTGTATGCCCCCGGCGAAGTTGCCTTGGCGAAAAGCCGGTGTCACGGCTTCATCGATGATGCGTTTGGCCAGCAGGTCGGGGATGGCGCCCTCCAGGCTTTTGGCGGTGGCGATGCGCAGGCGGCGGTCGTTCTTGGCGATGACAAACAACACGCCGTCGCCCACGCCTGGCCGGCCGATCTTCCAGGCATCGCCCAGGCGCTGGGTGTAGTCCGTGATGTCTTCCGGCGCGGTGGTCGGCACCATGAGCACCACCACCTGGGTGCCGCGGTCCTGCTCAAAGGACCGCAGCTTGTCTTCCAGCGCCGTCAGGGTGGCGGCGTCCAGGGTGCCGGTCTGGTCCATCACCCGCGCGCTCAGAACGGGCAGTGGCAGCACCGCCTGGGCCCGCGCGGCCCAGGGCCACAGGCCAGTCAGCAGCAGCGCCAGCAGCCACAGCGGCCAACCGGCGCGCGCCAGCCAGCCCAAACGGGCCCTCATGGCTTCTTGAAGTCCACCGTGGGCGGGGTCGAGATGGCGGCTTCGTTGGCCACCGTGAAGCCCGCCTTGGTGTCGTAGCCAAAGACCTTGGCGGTCAGGTTGGTCGGGAAGCTGCGCGCCAGCACGTTGTATTCCTGGATCGCCGCGATGTAGCGGTTGCGCGCCACGGTGATGCGGTTCTCGGTGCCTTCGAGCTGCACCCGAAGGTCGGCGAAGGCGGCGTTGGCCTTGAGGTTGGGGTACTGCTCGGCCACCACCATCAGGCGGCTCAGCGAGCTGCCCAGCGCGCCCTGCGCGGCCTGGAACTTCTGCATCGCCTCCGGGTTGTTCAGCATCTCGGGCGTCATCTGGATGGACGTCGCCTTGGCGCGGGCCTCGATCACCTTGGTCAGCGTGTCTTGCTCGAAGCTGGCCTCGCCCTTGACCGTGGCCACGATGTTGGGGATCAGGTCGGCCCGCCGCTGGTATTGGTTGAGCACCTCCGACCACGCCGACTTGCTTTGCTCGTCCAGGCGCTGGAAGTCGTTGTAGCCGCAGCCGACCAGGCCACACACCAGCACCACGACCCAGGCGCGTTTGAGAAAACCGACAAAACCGTTGAACATGAAAACCTCCGCTGTGCCGTTCCGTTGAATCCGTTCGCCGCCCAAGCCCATGCCTGCACCGGGGCGCAATCACTATACCCCCTCGCGATGAGACCACAACCGGCAAAATAGGCCCATGCGCAAACCCAAACTTCCGCCTGGCACACCCGACGACGTCGAGGCGTCCTTCTACGAAGCGCTGCAGCACGGTGACATCGAACGCCTGATGGCGTGCTGGGCCGACGAGGAGGAGATCGTCTGCGTGCACCCCGGCGGGCCGCGCCTGGTGGGCGCCACCGCGATACGGGCGGCCTTCGAGGCCATGTTCTCGGCCGGTGCCATACAGGCCCACCCGGAGAAGGTGCTGCGCCTCACCGCCCACGGCTGCAGCGTGCACCAAGTGATCGAGCGCATCGAGCTGCTCGGCGACGACGGCCCGGCCCGGGCCTTTGTGCTGGCCACCAACGTGTATGTCAAGACCGCCCAGGGCTGGCGCCTGGCCACCCACCACGCCAGTCCCGGCCGCCAGGCTGAGCCGCAGGACGTGGGTGGCGGCCTGCCGGTGCTGCACTGAAGCTGGATTGATCACCGTGAACACCTCCACCCTGCCCACCCTGCGTGCGGCACCCCCTGGCGCCGACACCCGTCTGCCCGGCCCCGCGCCCTGGTGGCTGCCCGGTGGACACAGCCAGACCATCTGGGCGGCTGTCGGCGCGCGCCGCTGCTGGGGACCACCGCCCCAATACCGGCGCGAGCGCTGGGAAACGCCCGACGGCGACTTCATCGACCTCGACCATGCCCAGCACCCGGCACACGCCGGCGTGCCCTTGCTGGTGCTGTTCCATGGCCTGGAGGGGTCTTCGCGCAGCCACTACGCCGAGGCCTTCGCCGACTTCGCACGTGCCCACCACCTGCCCTACGTGGTGCCCCACTTCCGGGGCTGCTCGGGCGAGATCAACCGCGCGCCCCGCGCCTACCACTCGGGCGATCACCACGAGATCGACTGGGTGC
The DNA here is from genome assembly GCF_038440225.1 of Hydrogenophaga sp. OTU3427. Classification (NCBI taxonomy): domain Bacteria; kingdom Pseudomonadati; phylum Pseudomonadota; class Betaproteobacteria; order Burkholderiales; family Comamonadaceae; genus Hydrogenophaga; species Hydrogenophaga sp. OTU3427. The sequence continues at coordinate 19,716 of NZ_JASATI010000059.1, forward strand.
TGCGGCGCCTGCGCGCCCAGCACCCAGGGCGCGAGCTGCTGGCCGTGGGCGTGTCGCTGGGCGGCAACGCGCTGCTGCGCTGGGCGGCGGAAGCGGGCCACGAAGCCGGCCACGCGGCCACAGCCGTGGCCGCCGTGTGTTCACCCATTGACCTGGCGGCCGGTGGCCATGCCATTGGGCGCGGCTTCAACCGCCAGGTCTACAACCGCATGTTCATGCGCACCCTGGTGCCCAAGGCGCTGGCCAAGCTCGCCCAGCACCCAGGCCTGTTCGACCGCGATGCCCTGCTGGCCGCGCGCGACCTCTACGCCTTCGACAACGTGTTCACCGCGCCACTGCACGGCTTCCGCGACACCGAGGACTACTGGGCGCGGGCGTCGGCCAAGCCGCTGCTGCCGCTGGTGCGGGTGCCAGCCCTGGTGCTCAACGCCCGCAACGACCCCTTCGTTCCCGCTGCGTCCCTGCCGACGCCGACCGAAGTCGGGCCGTGTGTGACCCTGTGGCAGCCGCCGCAAGGTGGGCACGTGGGCTTCCCCGTGCCGCTGCGGCCTTGGGGCCTGCCCGGCCACGTGCGCGCCATGCCCGAGGCGGTCGGTCAGTGGCTGCTGGCCCAGGTGCCCGAGCACCACCGCTTGCGCGCCGCCGCTGTGCCGGTGCCCTCGCAGGAGGCCGATCATGGATGACATGGTGAAAGCCGCGCTGGCCAAATGGCCCAACGTGCCCGATTGCTACGGCTGGCTCGGGCTCGATGCCCGGGGCCAGTGGTACCTGCGCGACGACCACATACAGGCCGCCGGGCCGTTTGTGGGGGTGCGTGACGGCGTCGCCGCCAGTCCCATGAGCAAGGGCTCGCTGCTGCGCCACGACAAGCTGATCGACTTCATCGGCCGCAACTACGAAGCCGACGGGCAAGGCCGCTGGTTCTTCCAGAACGGCCCGCAGCGGGTGTACGTCGAGCTGGAGCAGACACCCTGGGTGTGGCGCGTGTCGGCCGATGGGGGCCTGGTCTCCCACACCGGGGTGCCTGCGTCGCTGCAGGCCTGCTTCACCGACGAGCAGGGCCACGTCTACGCCCTGGCCGAGCGTGGTGTGGGCCTGGTGCACACGCTGGATGTGTGGCAGGCGGCCGAGCTGATCGACAGCGGTCGCTGGCCCGAACCCGAGGCGGTGCATGCGGCCAGCCTGCCGGACCGTTTTGGCTACACGCCCAGCCCGGCCCTGTCGCAGCCGGCGCGGCCCTGATTTGCCGTCTCGCCCAGGATCGATCGGGCACAAAAAAACCGGCCGAGGCCGGTTTATTGTTGGGCACGCGCGCCTTACTTGGCGGCGGCCAGCATGTACTCGACAGCGGCCTTGATGTCGGCGTCCGAGGCGGTGGAGCCACCACGCGGCGGCATGGCGTTCTTGCCCTTGACCACGCTGGCGGTCAGGCCGGCCACGCCCGCGCCGATGCGGGGCGCCCAGGCGGCCTTGTCGCCGAACTTGGGCGCACCAGCCACACCGGCCGCGTGGCAGACGGAGCAGGCTTGCTTGTAGAGCGCTTCGCCACCGGCGGCGGCCACCGGCGTGGCGGCGGCGGGTGCGGCAGCGGCGGGTGCGGCGGCCACCACCGGTGCGGCGGCGGCTTCAGGGGCGGCAGCGGCGGCGGCAGGCGCGGCCGCGGGTTGCGGCACGGCGAACTTGGCGCCACCGGCGTTGGCCATGTGCACCACGGCACGGCCGATTTCCACATCGTCGAAATCGCCACCGCCTTGTGCGCCCATGGCGCCCTTGCCCTTGAGGGCCGAGGTCAGCAGGGCTTCATAGCCGTTCTTGATGCGGGCACCCCAGGCGCCGGCATCGCCGAACTTGGGCGCGCCGGCCAGGCCAGCGGCGTGACAGGCGGCGCACTGGGCGGCGTACACGGCGTCACCGCCCTTGAGGGCGCGGTTGGCGTCGCGCAATTCCACCTTGCCGATGGGCTGGATGCGCTGGGCGGTGGCCAGCTCCTGGTCGACCGCGCCGGCGGCCGGCTTGTTGCCCGAGGTGACGTAGTACACCAGGCCGATGATGATGAACACCGGCAGCACAAAGGCGAAGAACGAGGTCCAAAGCAGCTGCTTCGGCGTCTTGATGGGACCGGTGTGGGAATCGTGCGCGTTGTCGCTCATGGCGTCCTCGATGGGGCTCAATGGGGTGTGGTGGCCGCGTGGCCGGTGGCTTCAGCCGGCTTCTCGACGGGCGAAAAGGGCGGTTCGGGGCCAGCCCGCGATTATAGCCAAGCCCTCTGTGGCGGCCCGTCCACCCCGGCACGCCTGCGCGGACGGCCCTGCGGCGCTCACTCCGGCTTGATGCCGTTGCGCCGGATGACCTGGCCCCAGCGTGGGTAGTCGGTCTTGACGATGCCGGCCAGCTCGTCGCCGCTGCTGGACGCGGCCACCAGCCCGCCCTTGCCAAACAACTCGCCCACCTCGGGCAGCTTGAGGATGGCGGCGATCTCGCTGTTGAGCTTGTTCAACACCGGCGCGGGGGTTTTGGCGGGCGCGAAGAAGGCGTACCACATGTCGACTTCCACGCCCTTCTGGCCAAGCTCCTCGAAGGTGGGCACGTTGGGCGCCACCGGGTGGCGCTTGGCGCTGCCCACGGCCAGCGCCGTCAGCCGACCCGAGTTGACGAAACCCTGGGCCACGTGGATGGGCAGGAAGCCCACCGACACCTCGCCTCCCAGCAGGTCCTGGGTGTAGCCGGCGGTGCCGCGGTAGGGCACGTGCAGCATGAACGCGCCAGACTGCGCCTTGAACAGCTCCATGGCCATGTGGTGCGGCGTCCCGATGCCGGGCGAGCCATAGGTCAGCGCGCCGGGCCTGGCCTTCACGAACTTCACCAGATCGCCCAGGGTCTTGAAGCCGGTCTTGGGGTTGCTCACCAGCATCAGCGTGCCGTAGGCGGCCATGGAGATGGGCGCGAAGTCCTTCTGCGGATCGAAGGGCACGTTGGGGTAGAGCTGCGAGGCCATCAGCATGGTGTTGGCGCCCATCAGCAGGGTGTGGCCATCGGCACCGGCCTTGGCCACCTGGTCGGCGCCGATGTTGCCGCTGGCGCCGGGCACGTTCTGCACCACCACCGGCTGGCCGATGCGTTCGGACAGGCGCGGCGCGACCGCGCGGGCGATGGTGTCCATGCCGGTGCCGGCGGTGAAGGGCACGACGATGCGCACCGTCTGGCTGGGGTAGGCCTGGGCACTGGCGCCGAGCGGGGCCGCGAAGGCTGCCGCGCTCAGCATGGCGCCGCTCAAGCGTTGAAGAAAAGCTCGCATGGTGTTGTCTCCGTCTGTGTGGTCGGGGCCGCCCGCTTCAGGCCTTGGGCAGGTGGAACGCGTTCTCCGCGTTGGTCTGGAAGAAGCGCTTCTTGTCCGCCGCGTCCATGGCCATGGCGTCCAGCGTATCCACTTCCGCCTTCACGTGTTGGTAGGGGTAATCCATGGCGTACATCACCCGGTCGGCGCCCAGCACCTGTTGGCTGAACTTGATCGCCGGCTCCCAGGCCACGCCGCTGTTGGTGATGTAGAAGTTCTCGCGCAGGTAGTCGCTGGGTTTTTTCTTCAGCGCCTTCACCGTCAGGTAGCGGTTGGAGCGCACCGTGGCCTCGTGCATGTAGTCCAGCCGGTAGGCCCAGAAAGGCAGGGCCTCGCCCATGTGGCCGATGATCATCTGCAGCTTGGGGAAGCGGTCGAACACGCCGGCGGTGATGATGCGCAGCGCGTGCAGGCCGGTCTCGACACCGAAGCCGTAGATGGCGCCGTCCAGCCCACACTCCAGGAAGGGCTGGATCATGTTGCGCGGCGCCGTGTTGGGGTGCAGGTAGATGGGGGTGTTGGCGGCCTCGGCGGCGGCGAAGATGTCCCAGAACTTCGGGTCCGACAGGTACTCACCCTGGGTGTGCGAATTGATGATCACACCGGTCAGCCCCATTTGCAGGCCGCGCTCGATTTCCTTGGCCGCCTCGGCCGGGCGCTGCGGTGCCACCGCGATCATCCCGGAGTAGCGCGTCGGGTGCCGGCGCACCGCTTCTGCCAGTTCGTCGTTGGCCACCCGCGCGAAGGCGACAGCGGTGTCCGCATCGAAGATCTGCACGCCGGGCGAGGTCAGCGCCATGATCTGGCGGTCGATGCCGCAGTCGTCCATGTGCTGCAGGCGCTGCGGCCCCAGGTCCGACAGGCAGTTCATGATGTGCTGGGCGCGCTCGCTCGGGCTGTTCATGTAGAAGCCGAACAGGCTCACGAAACCCGGGTCCGGGTCCGGCCCCTGCAGCACCTTGCGGTACATGTCGAACAGCTCCTTCGGGGCGAAGGCTTCCTCGGTGGCGATGCGCAGGTAGTCGCGGGTCATGCGGGTCTCTTTCGTTCGGTGGGTCACGGAAGCCGCATGGTAATTTCGCGGTGTTCGATCAACAATACGTCCATTCGTGATCTCACTTTTCTCGTTTCGAGAAAAATCAATGGACACCCTGCACAACATCAAGGCCTTTCTGGCCACCGCCCGCACCGGCAGCTTTTCGGAGGCCGCCCGCCAGGCCGGCGTCGCGCCTTCGGTGATCACCAAACGCATCGATCAGCTGGAGTGGTCGATCAAGGGCCGGCTGTTCCAGCGCAGCACCCGCAAGCTCAGCCTGACCGATCTGGGCGAGCGCTACCACGCCGACCTGCAGCGCCTGGTGCATGAGCTGGACGCCACCCTGGCCGGCATGGCCCGCAACGAAGCGCCCAGCACCGAGCTCGAAGGCCACCTGCGCATCAAGCTGCCCACCACCCTGGGCACCCTGCACCTCACCCCGCTGCTGTCCGACTACCTCGTGCAGCACCCGCGGCTCAGCCTCGACCTGGTGTTTGCCGACCGCTCGGTCAACCCCATGGAAGAAGGTCTGGATATCGCCATCGGCGCAACGCCGGAAACCTATGGCCGCGTGGCCGACGAACCGCTGTGCCGCCTGCCCCGGGTGTTGTGCGCCGCGCCAGCCTACCTGGCCCGGCGTGGTGTGCCCAGCCACCCGCGCGAACTGGTCGAACACGACGCGCTGGTCTACGTCACCTCGGGTGCGCAATGGGCCTTCGACAGCCCCAAGGGCGGACGCATCAACGTGCAGGTGCGCCCGCGCCTGACCACCAACGAAGGTCAGGCCCTGCTCGCCGCCACCTGTGCCGGCAACGGTGTGGCGGTGATCGCGCGCTACGTCGCCCAGCCCGCTCTCGACGACGGCCGCCTGGTCCCCTTGCTGCCCGGCCACGGTGTGCCCGATGTCTGGCTCAAGGCCCTGGTGCCCGAGTCGCGCCTGCCTCTGCCACGGGTGCAGGCGCTGCTCCAGTGGCTCAAGCAAAGCCTGGCCCAAGGCCTGCCCGCCGGGTTGCCCTCGGGGGCTGTGAGACAATAAGCGTTGCTTCCAGTTGAAAGTGTGCGGCTGTAGCTCAGTGGATAGAGTATCGGCCTCCGAAGCCGAGGGTCGTGGGTTCGATCCCCGCCAGCCGCACCACTGCTTGTAGACAGCTGAATTTCTCACCCATATTGGGCCAAAACGCAAAGGTGACCAGACGTCGTTCAAGACGTTCATTTGGGCCACAGCGTCAATCAAGCCTGTCGTCATTCCACAAATCACGTTCAAGCCATGGCCCATCCATGGCCCACGTGTGGCCCACGCAATCTGATGGACGCGGAAAAGACACGCAGAATCGACCATTGGCCTATGGCCCACAGCCGAGATGGCGCAAATCTTCAACTGAGTGGGGCACGACGACCGACGTGGTTTTGTCCATCAGAGACGTCGAAGCGGCTTGGTTTCGACAGCCCGATCTGACTGCTCAATAATTGAGCGATCGGGCTGAACCCTAAGCATTGTGCGGGTTTGGCTGGAGTGCATGAGAGATATCCACAGCCTTGTGCCAAGCAATGGGGGATAACCCATTGACCCGTCGAAGCGCGATGCAGCGATCGGTGAACACGATCAAGTCCTACCTGCGGAACTGCAGGCGTGTTGTTTAACGTTACTTCAGCGATGCGCAATTCAATGAGGCCTGACCGCCCACGGCCGTGGGTCAAGCAACCCGCGCCTTCTGCCAACCGGCAGGCGCCCTTGGGCGATGATCGATTCAAGG